>CAMYJM010000133.1 GCA_947258635.1 uncultured Acidimicrobiaceae bacterium | reverse complement strand
TGCTCGGCGTCGAGATCCCGCCGCGGGCTCAGGTCATCCGGATTCTCATGACCGAGCTCAACCGGGTCGCCAGCCACCTGCTGTGGGTCGCCACCCAGGGTATGGACATTGGCGCCATCTCGATGATGATCTATGGCTGGCGCGAGCGGGAGTACCTGCTCGATTTCTTCGAGAAGGTCACCGGGCTGCGCATGAACCACAACTACATCCGCCCCGGTGGTGTCGCCGCCGATCTCCCGGACGGTTGGGAGGAAGACATCGAGTCCTTGCTGGTGAAGGTCCCCGCCGGCGTCGACGAGTACCACGAGATCCTCGACGAGAACCCGATCTTCCTCGACCGCACCCAGGGTGTCGGCGTTCTCACGCCGGCCGAGTGTCGCGCCCTGGGAGTCACCGGCCCCAATGCCCGCGCCTCCGGTATCGACTGGGACCTGCGCAAGGCCTTCCCCTACTCGGGGATCGACAACTACGACTTCGAGGTGCCCCTCGGCAGGCACGGCGATGTGCTCGACCGGTACCACGTCCGCATGAACGAGATCGATCAGTCGATGAGTATTGCCCGCCAGATCCTCGAGACGATGCCTGCCGGGGACTACCGCACCGAAGATCGCAAGGTGACACCGCCACCACGGAAGCGAATCGACGAGTCCATGGAGGCGCTGATCCACCACTTCAAGATCTTCACATCCGGCTTCTCCGTTCCCCCGGGCGAGGCCTGGCAATCCGTTGAGTCGCCCCGCGGTGAGCTCGGCATGTACATCGTCTCCACCGGGGGCACAAAACCGTGGCGAGTGCATGTGCGCGGGCCGTCGTTCGCTCACGTCCAGGCGATGCCCGCTGCCGTGACCGACACCCTCATCGCCGACCTCGTCTCGACCATGGCGAGCATGGACACCGTGCTCGGGGATGTCGACCGATGAGCGCGGCATCGGTCATTGCAGACTGGAGTGCGCCCAATCAGGAACGGGCGCGCCGGCTGCTCGAGACCTACCCCGAGGAACGCTCGGCTGTCATGCCTTTGTTGTACCTGGCCTCCCTCGAGCACGGCTACCTGACATCCGCCGGGATGACGCAGGTTGCTCAGCTCACGGGGCTGACTTCGGCCCAGGTGCAGTCGGTCGCCAGCTTCTACACGATGTTCAAGCGAGATCACGTCGGGCGCTACCTCATCTCGGTCTGCACGTCGATATCGTGCTACCTGCTCGGAGCCGACGACGTGCTGGCCGCCGTTGAGACCGAGACCACCGCGCGAGACGGCACCACCAGCGTCGACGGGGCATTCACGGTCGAGCATGTCGAATGCATCGGCGCGTGCGGCGGGGCCCCGGCAGTCCAGGTCAATTACGAGCTGGTCGAAGGCGTGTTGCCCGAGAAGGCCACCGCGCTGTGCAAGTGGCTCCGTGAGACCTCCCCGGACGTGGTGATGACCGACGCGATGCAGAAGAGTTTCGGGGGAGTGCGGTCATTCGATTGGGGTATCGGCGAGGAGCAGGGGGCCGTCGCCCCGGTACCGGCATTCGGGCCGTACGGTTCGACAGGCGGGGAGAGCGCCCGATGAGCTTTCCCCTGATCCTCACCGAGCGGATGACGGCCCACCCGGCAGATAGCCACCGCCTGGATCGGTACGAGGCCACCGGCGGCTATGAGACGTTGCGTGAGGCGCTCGGCGCGATGAAGCCCGAAGACATCCTCGAGCAAGTCAAAGCGGCCAACATCCAAGGCCGCGGAGGCGCCGCATTCCCGGCGGGCATCAAGTGGGGCTTCCTCGCCCCCGCCGAGCCGCGGTATCTCGTGATCAACGGCGACGAGTCGGAGCCCGGCACCTTCAAGGACCGCCAACTGCTCGAGCGTGATCCCCATCAGCTGCTCGAAGGGGCGATCCTGACCTCGTTCTGCATCGGCGCCAACCACGCCTTCATCTACATTCGCGGCGAGTACCCGAAGCCGGCCCGCCGGGTTCAGCAGGCCGTCGAGGCCGCCTACGCCAAGGGCTACCTCGGTCAGAACATCCTCGGCAGCGGTTTCGATCTGGACGTCACGGTGCACCTCGGCGGCGGTGCCTACATCTGTGGCGAGGAGACCGCCCTGCTCAACTCACTCGAAGGCCAGCGCGGGGAGCCGCGTCTCAAGCCGCCTTTTCCGGCGGTGGAGGGGCTGTACGCCAAGCCGACCATCGTCAACAACGTCGAGACCATCTCGAACATCCCGTGGATCGTCGCCAACGGAGGTGACGCCTATGCCGCGATCGGAGACGTCGACAGCGTTGGCACCCGGATGTTCTCATTGTCGGGCCACCTCAAGAAGCCGGGGAATTATGAAGTGCCGATGGGCCTCACCTGGCGCGAGCTGATCTACGAGGTCGGCGGTGGAATTCGTGACGACCGAGAGCTGAAGTGCTGGGTGCCGGGCGGGGCCTCGGCGCCGTGGTTCGTCGCCGAGCACCTCGACACCAAAGTCACCAAGGACGATTGCGCCAGGGCCGGGTCGATGCTCGGCTCGGGCGCGGTGATCGTGATGGATGACACGACCAATGTCGTTGCCGCGGCGCATCGCATCGTCAAGTTCTTCGCCCATGAGTCGTGCGGTCAGTGCACCCCGTGTCGGGAAGGCACGACCTGGCTGGAGCGGATCCTGTGGCGCCTCCTCAACGGGGCCGGCCGCCCCAGCGACATCGACTTGTTGCTCGACATTTGCGACGGCATCAGTCCCGGACTCGCCTGGCCGCCGCGGATGACGACGATCTGTCCGCTGGGGCCGTCGGCCGTATCGCCGATTACCTCCATCATGACCCACTTCCGTGACGAGGTGGAGGCCATGATTCCGGGACTCCAGGAGGTGGCGCATGCCTGAGCGTCCCCCACCGGAGATGGTGACGATCACGATCGACGGCAGAGAGGTTGAGGTCCCGCAGGGCGAGTACATCATCAAGGTCGCCGAGGACCTCGGCACCTACATCCCGCGCTTCTGCTACCACCCCAGGATGACGCCGGTTGGGTTGTGCCGGATGTGCCTGGTCGAGGTGGAGACCCCCCGGGGCCGATTGCTGACCACCGCCTGCAACACGCCGGTCGCCCCCGAGATGATCGTCGACACGGAGTCGGCAGTCGTCCAGAAGGCACAGGAGGGGATCCTCGAATTCCTCCTGATCAACCACCCCCTCGACTGCCCGGTATGCGACAAGGGTGGGGAGTGCCCGCTGCAGGATCAGACCGTCGCCTACGGGCCCGGCGAGAGCCGGTTCGTCGAGGAGAAGCGCCACTTCGAGAAGCCCATTCCGCTCTCGGACATCGTCCTCATGGACCGCGAGCGTTGCATTCTGTGCGCTCGCTGCACCCGCTTCTCCGAGGAAGTATCCGGAGACCCGCTGATCGAGTTCGTCGGCCGCGGTAACCAAACCCACGTCATCACTTTTCCCGACGAGCCCTTCGCCTCATACTTCTCGGGCAACACCGTTGAGATCTGCCCCGTCGGGGCGCTGACCGCCAAGCCGTACCGCTTCAAGGCCCGGCCGTGGGATCTCGAGGCGATCGAGTCGGTGTCGATGGTCGACGCGTCCGGCGCCTCGATATCGATCGAAACCAGCCAGAACGAAGTCGTGCGCATCAACGGGATCGACAACGACGCCACCAACCACGGCTGGCTGTCCGACAAAGACCGGTTCATTTTCCAGGCCGTCAATTCGGAGAACCGCCTGACGGCACCCCTGGTCCGTGATGACGCCGGGAACCTGCAGCCCACCTCGTGGGGTGAGGCCCTCGACCGCGTTGCCGACGCCCTGGGGTCGGTCCGTGGCGACGAGGTGGCCTCCATCGGCGGCGCCAACAACACGAACGAGGAGGCCTTTGCTCTCGGCAAGTTCCTCCGTAGCGTCGTCATGACGCCGCATATCGACGTGCAGGTGGGAGACGCTCTCAATCCCGATTTCTTGGTGGGCATCACCCCTCGTGCCGAGATTCGGGACCTGGATCGGGCCGCCACGATCCTGGTCTGGGCCGGCGACCTCAAGGAGGAGTTTCCCACTCTGTACCTCCGGGTGCGCCGTGCCGTGACCCAAATGGGGGCCAAGCTCGTTGTCGTTCACCCCCGCCGTACCGGTCTCGACGACCTCGCGGCTGCCAAGATCACATACCGCCCCGGGGAGGGCCCCGAAGTCGTGCGCAAGCTGGCTGCCGGCGCCGACGCCGACTATGCCGCGGCCCGCGAATTACTGACCGCCGGTTCCGTGACGGCGCTCATTGGCCTTACCGGCCGTGCCGAGGATCCCCGGCTCGCCGAGGTCGTCGCGGCATACGCCTTGGACCTCCCCGGAGCCAAGGTGCTCCCGCTGGCCCGACGAGGCAACGTCTTCGGCGGGCTCGACATGGGGCTGGCACCAACCCTGCTGCCGGGGAGGGTTCCCGTGACGAGCGAGTCGGGCCGCGCCGAGCTGGAATCCGCCTGGGGGCCGCTACCCGACGCCGTCGGGCGAGATGCGGCGGCGATCCTCGCCGGGTTGGCGGAGGGTGAGGTGAAGGTGCTGCTGCTCGTCGGTGCCGATCCGGTTCGCGACGGCCGCAATCCCGATTCAGCTCGCGCCGCGCTCGCTGCCGCCGATTTTGTTGTGTCGTTCGACATGTTCCTCAACGACTCCAACCAGCACGCCGCCGTGGTCTTGCCGGTCGACGGGTTCGCCGAGACCGAGGGAACCGTCACCAACGTCGAGGGTCGGGTGCAAAAGGCCTACCGCTCGATGACCTGGGATCGCCTCGTATGGGGCCCCGAGCGCGACGGCGTCGTCATGCCCGACGGGCCCGGCATCCAGGAGCTGCAGTACACACCCGACGGCGGCGGAGTCCGCTCGACCGCCGGCCGGCTCGCCCTCCACTCGGGACGGGTGCTCTACGACGCCGGGACCCGCAATGTCCAGAGCCCGGCGCTGGCCGCCCTCGTTCCGGACCCCGCCGTCTATCTCCACCCCCGCGATGCCTCCGCCTTGGCGCTGACCGATTCCCAAGTGGTCGACGTCACCGGGGAATTCGGGGCCGTGCGGTTGCCCGTGAGAATCGACGCAACGCTGGCCGAGGGCAGCGCCTATGTCCCGGCCAACCTCGAGTCGACCTGGATGCTCGGTGTTCCCGACGTGGTGACGATCGAAGCGTCCTCTGCCGAGGAGGTCGCAGAATGAGCGGCTGGGAGACCTTCATCACCGCTGCCATCAAGGCGGTGGCGGCGTTCGGGTTCCTCCTGACGCTTACCATCATCCTGGTCTGGTTCGAGCGCAAGACGGTCGCCGACCTGCAGAATCGGATCGGCCCCAATCGAGCCGGCCCCTGGGGGTTGCTCCAGACCGTGGCTGACGGCGCCAAGCTGCTCTTCAAGGAATCGGTCACGCCCCGCAAGGTCGAGTTCGGGCTGTATATCGCGGCCCCGGTGGCGGCGCTGGTTCCGGCGTTGCTGATATTCATGGTGATCCCGATCGGGCGGCCCTTCCACATCGGCGACCGCCTCATCGACCTGTCGGGAACCGACTTGAACATCGGAGTGCTCTACATCCTGGCTCTGTCCTCCCTGGCCGTATACGCCGTGGTGCTGGCCGGTTGGTCGTCCGGCTCGAAGTACCCGCTGCTCGGGGCGGTGCGCGCCTCGGCTCAGATGATCTCCTACGAGGCCGCGATGGGCCTGGCTCTGGTTCCCCTGATCCTCTTCACCGGGACGACCTCCCTCAAGCAGATCGTGGAGATCCAGGGAGGCAGCTTCGGAGTGTTCCCCGCCTGGAATGTCGTGCTCATCCCCTCGTTCCTCATCTTCTTCATCGCCGGCGTCGCCGAGACCAACCGGGCCCCGTTCGACCTGGTCGAGGCCGAGTCCGAGATCGTTGGTGGCTACCACACGGAGTACTCCGGCTTTCGTTTCGCCATGTTCTTCCTCGCCGAGTACATCAACATCTTCAACATCGCCGCCATCACCGTTACTTTGTTCCTGGGCGGCTGGCACGGCCCCTCCGTTGATTTCGGGCCGCTGCCATGGGTGCTGCCCATCGTTTGGTTCCTGGTCAAGTCGATGGCGTTGGTGTTCGTGTTCGTCTGGATCCGGGCCACGCTGCCCCGGATGCGTTACGACCAGCTGATGAGCTTCGGGTGGAAGCGGCTCATCCCGGTGAGCCTGTTGTGGATTGCACTGTCGACCCTCGCCATAGGCGTGCGCCGGATGGGGTTCCCATGGACATGAGCAGAATCGAGCACAGCTGATGGCCGGATTCATCGGAGAGCTCCTCGGCCCGTTCAAGGGATTCGCCACTGTGATGCGGCAGGCGTTCAAGCCACGGCTGACCCGCTCCTACCCGCACGAGATGCGGGTCAAGCCGCAGCGATTCCACGGGCGCCACGTGCTCAACCGTTATCCCGACGGTATGGAGAAATGCATCGGCTGTGAGCTATGTGCCGGCGTGTGCCCGGCTGCCTGCATCTATGTTCGCGGCCAGGACAACCCGGTCGATGCGCCGGTCAGCCCGGGGGAGCGGTTTGGCTTCGTCTACGAGATCAACATGTTGCGCTGCATCTTCTGCGGGCTGTGCGTTGAGGCCTGTCCCACCGAGGCGATAACCATGACTCAGCTCTTCGAGTTCAGCGTCACCGACCGCGCCGACGCCATCTACACCAAGGACGAGCTGCTCGTGCAACCCGACGGGACGCCGAACCACGGGCAGCCGGACGGGCCCTTGATCGATCTCAACGAGCTCAAGCTGGCCGACGGTTGGATGCGAGCCACCTCACCCGCCGGCCGCGCCGATTTCGAGGGGATCCCTGCCTGGACCCCGTCGGCCGGAGTCGGGCTGCGGCCCCCCGAGCGCGGTCAGTCCGACATCGGCGCCGCTGAGGAGGACGAGGCCTGATGGTCGAGGTCGTCCTCTTCGCGATCTTCGCCCTGGCTGCGCTGGCCGGCGCCCTGGTGATGGTCACCGCCCGCAATCCGGTCCACTCGGCAATGGGGCTGCTGCTGAGCATGTTCTCGATGGCGGTCTTCTACGTCATGAACGGAGCCCACTTCGTCGCCGCAGTCCAGGTGTTGATCTACGCCGGCGCGGTGATGACGCTGTTCCTCTTCGTGATCATGCTCATTGGTGTCGACCGGGCCGTTGACACCGACGAGCAGATCCCCTTGCAGCGCCCGATGGTCCTCCTGCTTGGCGGTGGGTTCGTCTTCTTGATCTTCTCCGCAGCATGGGACGCATGGATCACCGGGCGCGCCAGCGGCGTGTGTACGGTCGATTGCACCGGGACGATCGAGAACATCTCGAGTGAGCTCTTCGGCGCCTGGCTGCTTCCCTTCGAGGCGACCGTGCTGCTGCTGACTATCGCCGCGGTCGGCACCGTCGCGCTGGCGCAGTTCGTCATCAAGCCGCGTCTGCTCGAATCGAGGGGAGACGAGGAGTGATCCCCCTCCTGGCGCAGGCTTCCACCGACGGCCTCACCGTCGAGCCCCATTGGTACATGGCGCTCGCCGCAGTGCTGTTCGCCATCGGAGCAGCCGGCCTGCTGCTGCGGCGCAACGCGCTGGTGATGTTCATGTCGATCGAGCTGATGCTCAATGCGGTGAACCTGACCTTCGTGGCAGTCGACTCCGGCCTCGGCTCGCTCGAGGGCCAGATCTCAGTGTTGTTCGTGATGGTCGTCGCCGCCGCCGAAGTCACGGTCGGTTTGGCGATCATCGTCGCCGTGTTCCGCAAGCGGGCCACTGCCAGCGTTGACGAGCTGGCGGGGATGAGAGGCTGATGGACTTCCTCATCTTCCTCATCGTGGCGCTGCCCCTGGCCGGCTTCCTCGAGTTGTTGTTCTTTGGAAAACGGATCGGCGAGCCGGGCGCCGGCTACGTCGCATCGGCCACGGTCGGGATCTCGTTCGTGCTCGCCCTGATTGCGGGATTCGACTTCCTCCAGGGTGGGGAGCACGGCAGGACCGTCGAGCTGTTCGCATGGATCCCCAGTCTCGGGCTCAACGCCACATTCCTATGGGACCCGCTGTCGGCAATGATGACCCTGGTGGTCACCGGAGTCGGCGCCCTGATCCACATCTATTCGATCGGCTACATGCACGGCGATCCCGGGTTCGGCCGCTTCTTCACCTACATGAACCTGTTCATCACCTCGATGCTGCTTCTCGTGCTCGGCGCCAACTTCGGCATCCTCTTCGTCGGCTGGGAGCTGGTGGGTCTCTCCAGCTATCTGTTGATCTCGTTCTGGTTCGAGAAGCCCTCGGCGGCCGCCGCCGGCAAGAAGGCCTTCGTGGTCAACCGCATCGGCGACTTCGGCTTCCTGATCGCGCTCATGTTGATCTTCAACTCGTTCGGCTCGCTCGACTACGGCAGCGTCTTCGAGGGCGCCGAGGCCACGCTCACCGCGGGCACGGCGACTGCGATCGCCCTCCTGTTGCTGGTCGGCGCCGCCGGCAAATCGGCGCAGCTGCCGCTCTATGTCTGGCTGCCGGACGCTATGGAGGGCCCCACGCCGGTGTCGGCCCTGATTCACGCCGCCACCATGGTCACTGCCGGTGTCTACATGGTGGCCCGCACCGGCGCCCTGTTCGAGCTGTCATCGGTGGCGGGAGCCGTTGTCACGACGGTGGGGGCGCTGACCGCCTTCTACGCGGCGACCATCGCCATCGGCCAGCGTGACATCAAGCGAGTCCTCGCCTACTCGACGATCAGCCAGCTCGGTTACATGTTCATGGGCGTCGGGGCGCTCGCCCTCGTCGGCGGCGTCTTCCATCTCGTCACTCACGCTTTCTTCAAAGCGCTGCTCTTCCTCGGGGCAGGCTCGGTGATCCATGCCATGGCCGGTGAGCAAGACATGGGCAAGATGGGCGGCCTGCGCAAGAAGGTGCCGGTGACGTTCGCCACCATGGTCATCGCCTGGATCGCGATCTCGGGGATCCCGCCGTTCGCCGGCTTCTGGTCCAAGGACGAGATCCTGGCCTCGGTTTTCAACCGGGGCGGCGGATATATCGTGCTGTGGGCCGTCGGAATAGTCACTGCCGGGCTCACCGCGTTCTACATGAGCCGGATGATGTTCCTCACGTTCTGGGGCGAGCCCCGCTGGGATGACGGCGTTGTCCCGCACGAATCGCCGCGGTCGATGACGGTGCCGTTGCTGGCCCTCGCCGGGCTTTCTGCCGTCGGCGGGCTGATCAACACTCCGTGGCGTCCGGCTTTGGAGCACTTCCTCGAACCTTCTTTCGAATTGGTCGACCAGACCCACCTGCCGGAGGCCGGGGTTCAGGTGGCGCTGGCGGCGGTGTCGATCGCCGCCGGCGTCATCGGTTTGTTGGTCGCGTACCGGCGCTATGTGAGCCGCGCCACTCAGCTCGAAGAGGGCGGGCGCTGGGACACGCTGCTGGCCGGCTACCACGTCGATGACCTGTACGGGCGCACGATCGTCGCTCCCGGCAAGGCTGCCGCCGACGTGATGGCATTCACCGCAGACGCCAAGCTCGTGGACGGCGCAGTCAACGGCATGGGCGGGCTGGTCAATTGGGCCGGCAGGATCCTATCCAAGCTGCAAACGGGCATGGTGCGCAGCTACGGCCTCGGCATCCTGGGCGGTGTCGTCGGCGTTGTGGTGTGGCTCCTCGTCGCCGGGGGAGGCTTCTGATGCACTCCACTTTCCCGGTCATCGCCTTGCTGGTGCTCCTCCCGACCGTCGGCGCCGTAGTCGTCGGGCTGCTGCCGAAGAGTCGCCGCGAGCTGGTCCTGCCGATCGCCACCGCGCTCTCGACGTTGCCGCTGGCGGTGGCGCTCTACATCCTGTGGGAGTTTTCGGCCACCGACGGCGCCGCGTTCCAGTTCACCGAGAGTGTCTCGTGGTACGAGCCGTGGGGGATCGGGTGGAATGTCGGCATCGACGGCATCTCGCTGCTCCTCATCACGCTGACCGCGATCCTGTTCCCTCTCTCCATCCTGGCGTCGACCTCCGTGGTCAAAGACGTCAAGCTCTTCATGGTGTCGATGCTGCTCCTCGAGACGGGGCTGCTCGGCGTGTTCGTCTCCCTCGACCTGCTGCTCTTCTTCGTGTTCTTCGAGATGACGCTGGTACCGATGTACCTGCTGATCGGCATCTGGGGCTCCGAGAACCGGGTATATGCCGCGATCAAGTTCTTCCTCTACACGGCGCTCGGATCGGCGCTGCTCCTCACGGGGATCGTCGCCCTGGCGGTCATGTACGGGAACGAGACCGGGACCATCTCCTTTGCCTTCCAGGACCTGCTGGGTCTCGAGCTCTCGGCGAACGCCCAGTTGTGGCTGTTCCTCGGCTTTGGCGCCGCTTTCGCCATCAAGGTGCCGCTGTTCCCGTTCCACACGTGGCTCCCCGACGCCCACACCGAAGCTCCTACCGCCGGATCGGTGATCCTGGCCGGCGTGCTGCTGAAACTCGGCACCTACGGGTTCGTCCGCTTCAACCTGACGCTCTTCCCGGAGGCGACGGTCCGGTTGGCGCCCTGGCTGGCCGGGTTGGCCGTCGTCGGCATCATCTACGGCGCCGCGGTCGCCATCGTCCAGCCCGACGTCAAGCGCCTCGTCGCCTACTCGTCCGTAAGCCACCTCGGGTTCATCGTCCTCGGCACGTTCGCCCTCACCAGCCAGGGACTGCAGGGCGGCGTCATCCAGATGGTCAACCACGGTCTCACCACCGGGGCACTGTTCCTTCTCGTCGGGATGATCTATGAACGGCGCCACACCCGCCAGATCAGCGATTACGGGGGGCTGGCCGGCGTCATGCCGCTGTTCGCCGGCGTGTTCCTCTTCATGGCGTTCGCCTCCATCGGGCTCCCCGGGCTCAACGGCTTCATCGGCGAGTTCAAGATCCTGCTCGGGAGCTACCTGGCTTTCCCCGTGATGGCGATCCTCGCCGCCAGCGGCGTGGTGCTCGCCGCAATCTATCTGCTGTGGGCCTACGAGCGGATGTTCACCGGCCCCGTCACCAACGCGGCGAACGCGGGGCTCAAGGACCTCAATGCGCGCGAGCTCACGATCCTGGTTCCGATCGCGCTGCTCGTCGTCCTGCTCGGGATCTACCCGAAACCGGCGCTCGACCGAATCGAGCCCGCTGTGGAGAACATCATCGAGCGGATTGAGGAGGCTACGGGCCACGAATCGCCTGAGTTCGGCCGCATCGACGACCTGCCGGCGGCGACGGGAGAGAACAGCCCATGAACCAGATCGCCTTCCTCCCGATCGCCGCCGAGATCCTGTTGCTCGCCGGGGCCGTCCTGATCCTGATGGCGGCGGTGACGCTGAATCTGGGCCGGCGGGCCTGGGCGATCATCGCCGGGACCACGCTCGGGCTGTCTTTCCTGGCGGCCTGGGTGCAATGGGGGCGGCTCGACGATGTCGGTTCCCAGCTCCATTACGTGGGCGACCTGGGGCGCACCCCGATGATCGTGATGGACTACTTCTCAGTGTTCGGGGGCGGGTTGGTCATTGCGGCGGGCGGGATCGCGCTTCTCGGCGGCTGGCGCCTCGTCGGCACCTTGGAGAAGCGCGGCGCCGAATATGTAGCGCTGGTGCTGCTGGCGATTGCCGGGCTCCACATCATGGTCATCTCGGCGAACCTGATCATGATGTTCATCGGGCTCGAGACGGCGTCGATCGCCCTCTACGTGGTGGCCGGGTTCACCCGGGAGCAGCCCAACTCGGATGAAGCGGCCATCAAGTACTTCCTCCTCGGCTCCTTCGCGTCGGCGGTCTTCCTCTACGGAATCGCTCTTTCGTACGCCGCCACCGGCTCGACATCGATCTACGGGCCGACGGGGATC
>CAMYJM010000132.1 GCA_947258635.1 uncultured Acidimicrobiaceae bacterium | reverse complement strand
TGGCAGCCAGGGCCTCCCGGCCGGTCACTTCGATTTGCCGGATCGACTCGATGTCCTGCGGAGTCACCGGCGAACCGTCCAGCTCGGCCAGTTCCCGTTCGATTGCCTCGAGACGACTCTCGAGCAATCGGCGGCGCTCGATCGCTCCGGCCAGGGCGGCCACTGCGGCGTCTGCCAGTCGCCGCTCCTCGTCCCGCTTCTCGCGGACTTCGTTTCTCCGTTGGTTCAAAGCGTCCCAGGCTTCCTGCCGGGCCTGTTCTTCGCCCTCGAACTCCGCTACCCGGAGCCGAAGCTGACCGATGCGCTCGGTGCGGAGGGCAGCCGACTCCACGATCGCCTCCAGGCGCCCGATGAGCCGTTCGAGTTCGGCGCCGCCGGCCGCCCGGGACCGTTCGTTCAGCGCAAGCGCTTCCGTGTGGCCGGCGAGCCGGGCTTCGATGCTCTCCAGGAGCTCGAGACTCTCCCGCTCGTTTTGGCGGGCCGTGTCGAAATCACGTTTGGCGGTTGCGGCCGCCGATGTTGCCCGCGCCATCGCAGTGGCGGCTGCTTCCGCCGCCACCTGGGCGGCTTCGAGGACCACATGGCCGGCGCCGTCGGGCACGGCGAGCCGCATGCCCAGTTGCGATATCAGATCACCTTCGGGGGTCACCGCCCGGAGCCCCGGATGACGGTTCACAATGTCCCATCCGGCGGACCAGCCTTCAACCAAAATCACGTCGCCGAGCAGAGCATTTGCCAGTGCAGGATCGGCGTCGTCCCCCAGCTCATCAACCAGAGCAGACAGCCCGAGCCGGGCGGCCACCTCCCGAGCCGCGGCCTGCGGAGACTCCGAATCGACGGCGGTCGCCACCAGCGTGACTCCGCCGAGGCCCGAGGATTTCAGCGAGCCGGCAACGGCCGCAACGCTGCCCGGGCTCTCGGCCACCAGGGCCTCGCTCCACGGGCCGAGAGCGGCATCGACGGCGGCTGCCATCTCCGCCGGTACATCGAGCTGGGAAACGACCGGAGCTATGACCTCCCGGACCTGGAGCGCCTGACGGCGCGCTTCCGGGTCGCCCAGGCCGGACAGTGCGCCCTCGAGCGCCTCGGCCCGCGATTTCGCTTTCTCCAGGGTGATGTGAGCGTCGTGGCGAGCGGACTCGGCGACTTCCCAAGCCTCTTGCGTCTGCTCGGCAAGCTTGTGGCGGCGCTGCTGCTCATCGGCGACCGGGGACAGCTCAGAGTCGGCCGTCTTGATCTCGTCGATCAGCTCGGCAGCCTGGGCGGCTTCCTCATCCAGTCGGGCGGCCACCATCTCGCGGCGCTTCTCGAGCTGTTCCCTCTCGCGCTCGTCGCGGACTGCGGCGGTCTCGAGTGCTCGCAAGTCGCCCCGCAGGTTGGCCACCACGGCCTCTGCCGGCAGCTGAATCTGCTCGGCGAGCGATCGTTCCTCATCGTCGAACTGCGCCAGGTTGAGCTGGCGGGCCTCCGCCTGGCGGGCCGCTTCGGACTCCGCCGCCCTCGAGGCGTGAATCTGCTCGACGAGCGAAGCACCCTCGTCGCGCAGGTCGGTGCGGCGGGCGTCGGCGCCGAAGGCCCTGCTCTCGAGGGCCGAGCGCCGTTCTTTGGCAACCATCACCGCGCCGAGAATCCGCTCGCTCGTCGCTTCCAAGCGGGCGGCGGCTGCGGTGTCTCTCTCGAGGGACTTACCGACGTCGCCGGCCGCTGCAGACAGTCCGACGAGATCGGCGGCGACCTGCTGCAGCGCCGCGGTGTCCTTCTCCAGCCGGGCCTGCAGGGCGGCCCGTTCCTCGGTGGCTGCGGCGGTTCGTGTGGCGAGGTCGCGCAGCGACTCGCCCGACGTCCAGAGACGGAGGGCCACCGCGGCCGCCTTGACGTCGTCGTACTTCATAGCGGCGTTGGCCTGCCGCTTCAGCGGCCGCAGCCGGCGGCGATTCTCTTCGAGTAGGTCTCGCAACCTCGCTACGTCGAGACCGGTCTGTTCGAGACGCCGGATCGAGCGGTCGCGGCGGGACCGATGCTTCGTGATGCCGGCCGCCTCTTCGATGATCGCCCGATGCTCATCGGGCCGAGCCACGAGGATTTGGCCGATCTGACCCTGGCTCACCAGAACGTGCTGATGGCGGCCGACCCCGGTGTCGGAGAGAAGCTCTTGAACGTCGAGGAGGCGGCACGGCGCACCGTTCATCTCGTATTCGGAAGTGCCGTCGCGGTGCAGGCGGCGGGTCACCGTGATCTCGGCCAGGTCGATCGGCAGCAGCCCGGCATCGTTGGTGAAAGTAAGGGAGACCTCGGCGCGGCCCAGTGCCGGCCGGGTCGTTGTCCCGGCAAAGATGACATCCGACATCCGCTGGGTGCGCAGCGTGGTGACGGCCTGTGTGCCGAGAACCCACGCAACTGCGTCGAGGAGGTTCGACTTACCCGTGCCGTTGGGGCCCACGACAACGTTCACACCAGACCCAAACTCGAGTCTGGTGCGATCGGCAAAGGACTTGAAGCCCACCATCGATAATGTCTTGAGAAGCAAGGCCTCAAGAGCTTACCAGCCCGAATTACATGAGTGGCATTTCAAGGGAGGTCCGCCACCATCCGGTCGCCGAGGTCGACCAGGGTCGTGAGGAACTCCTCGACGTCGTCGGAGGTCGTACGCGGGTTGATGAAGCATGGGCGTATCGCGTAGCAGTCGTTGACGACCGTGGAACTTGGCAAGAACCGCGTCTCGTGGATTAGTCGCCGCAGCAGCGCCGCATTGAAGACGTCGAGGTCATCCACCGGTAGCGCCGCTGGCACGTAGCGAATACAAGCGATGGACAGCTGCGGTTCGGTCAGCGACTCGAGACGGGGATGCTCTCGGGCGAAGTCGGCAACCAAGCGGGCGAAGTCGTTGTCGCGCATCACCCGTTGCTGCAAACCCCTGAGTCCCTCCTCGAGGATGATCGACCATACCTGTACCCCGCGCGGAGGAGCTGAGAGCTCTACGCCAAAGTCGTAGTACGGGATGCCGATTTCATCCAAAGACGAGACGATGTCCTCGGCTGAGTCCATCGCTCCCTCGAGGTAATCAGCAGGCTCCTGCGTGAATGCCCGATGCAGGATCGATCGATCGCGAACGAATGTCGCCCCTATGCCAACTGGGGCGCTCAGCCACTTGTGCGGGTCGACAATTGCAGAATCCGCAAGCTCCAAGCCGTCGTAACGCTCGCGGACTCGTGGGTCTAGAATCCCAGGAAGCCCATAGGCACCATCCACGTGGAACCATGTTCCAGCGGCTTTGGCAACCTCGCCGATGGCGCGCATTGGGTCAATCGCTCCCGTATTTGTTGTGCCCGCACTGGCGACGACAGCGAGCGGAAGCACATCGGCCGCCCGGTCAACCGCCATGGCAGCTTCCAATGAGGCGGGAACCATCTGCTGGTCGCGATCAACCGCGATTCGACGCACCGCCTCGCGACCTATGCCAAGCACGGCGCATGAGCGTTGGATGGTGTGATGGACCTCCTCGGAGGCGTATACGGCCACACGTTGCCCACCGACACCATGACGAGCCGGGTCCACGCCGACCTGCTCCCACGACCACTGTCGCGCCGCGCCCAACGCGACCAGGTTCGCCACGGAGCCACCACTCGAGTAGACACCAAGCATGTGTGGCCCCAGACCGCAGAGCTCGCCAAGCCAGCGCAAGGACAATTCCTCGACAAGGTTGAAAGCAGTGATTCCATAGCGTTGCGGCGCCGCGAGTAATGCCGCGCTCGCAGCACTGACGCTCATCGTCGTCGGTCCGGTTGTGATGAAGCCCCAGAATCCGGGCTCCGGAATGCGGTCCCCGTTGGGAACAACAACCTCGAGTAGCTCGGCTAACACGTCGTCGATCTCAAGTCCGTCACGGGGGAGATCCCGGTTGAGGCGAGCGGTCCACTCATCTCGGCGCGAGACCGGGTCGGGCCGGTCAAACCGGGCGAACTCGTCGAGGGCTGCGCCGACTGCGCTCAGACTGTCGCCGAATCTGCCGATTTCGGGCCCATGGCGGGCGGAGTCCGTCATTGGACAACCATACCGATCCAGGCATCCGCAATGGGCCGCCCTTGAGATTCCGGCCCGCGGCCGCCAACCTACACTCCCCCGCATGACACCCACCCTTTCCAGCCGCGGCGAGAAACTGGTCGCCGCCCCGCCGTTGCCGGAGTACATATACGCCCACCTGGACCGCAAGGATGACCACTGGCACCCCGAGACCAACCCCGATGGGCTGATCTCGCTGTGTGTCGCCGAGAACAAACTCGTCTGGGACCTGCTCGAGCCGCGTTTCGCCGAGTGCCGCGACCTCCAGCCGTACTCGCTCGGCTACGACAAGATGGTCGGCGCCATGCCGTTTCGCGAGGTGCTCGCCGGCTTCATGAGCCGCACATTCATCGGCCGCAAGGTGCTTCCCGACCAGCTCGCCGTGTTGAACGGCGCCGGGTCAGTGCTCGAGCTGCTGTTCTACGTTTTGTGCGATCCCGGCGACGGGGTGCTCGTCCCAACACCGAGCTATACCGGGTTCTGGGCAGATCTCGAGACGCGAGACGAGGTCACGATCATCCCGGTGCATTGTTCGAGCGAAGATGGGTTCGTCTTGACCACGGAACTGCTGGATGAAGCCCTGGCCACTGCGGACCGCCCGGTCAAGGCGTTGCTCTACACCAACCCCAACAATCCGCTCGGTTGTGTGTACCGCGCCGCAGAGGTGGACGAGGTTCTGTCTTGGGCTCAGGAGAACGAGATCCACGTCGTCCTCGACGAGATCTATGCCCTGTCGGTCTTTGGCGATGCCGAATTCACCAGCGGCGCCCAACTCCGGCCCGACATGGGCGATTGGCTCCACATCGTGTGGGCTTTCAGCAAGGACTTCGGGCTCAGCGGGCTGCGCTCCGGCGTTCTGTTCAGCGAGAACGAGCGGGTACTCCAGGCCGTTGATGCCCTCGCCATGTGGGCTTCCACCTCGGGCGACACCCAATCGCTGCTGCGCCAGCTGCTCGCCGACGAGGCGTGGGTCGACGGCTACCTCGCCACAAACAGGAAGCGCCTGGGTGAGGCATACCGCCGGGTCACGGAGGTCCTCGACGAATACGGCATCGAGTACATCCCCGCCGAAGCGGGCTTCTTCTTCCTGGTCGATGTGCGCCCGCTAATGGATGAGATCAGCTGGGAAGGCGAAGCGCGCCTGTGGCGCCGCCTCTTCGACGAGGTGAACATCAATCTGACGCCCGGTGACGCATGCCACAACGGCGAACCGGGCTTCATGCGGCTCGTGTTCACCAGCGTGCCGACCGACGCCGCGGTTGAAGGAGTCCATCGACTTGGCAGGTACGCCCGATCGTTGGCTTCTGCTTAGGTAGGAGGACGGGCGGCCCGACTCAGTGGGGGTGAAACAACCGCAAGATCCCATGGCGGATCTGATCCGCTATCTGGCGGCGCTGGCCCCTGAGCCCGCCGAGCGCGGCACGGTACACGTCCGCCGCAAGACAGACCTGCTGCTGCTCCCCGACGTCGAAGTGCGGCCGCGCCGCGGGACCGCGGTGCCCCGTCCCCTCGAGTTTCACCACAACAACAAGGCGGTGGAACGATTCGCCAGACTCGACGCACTGACCCCCGACGAGACCCTGCTCCGGCTCGGGTTCCTCTGGCTGGCCGGGAAAGCTCCAACCGAAGATGGCGTCCGACCGTTCTTGATGCCGGTGATATCGGCAATCGTCAGGGCCCACGGGTACGTGATTCGCATGAACGAGCTCGAGCTGGTCACCGACTTCGAAATGGCGGCGGAGCTGGGGGGCGCAGAGATTCGGGACCTGGTCGAGGAGGACGCCCAGCAACTGATCGTCGACTATCTGGTCACCAAGCATCGCCATCGGGAAGAGCGACTCGCCAGATTCGCCAAGACTCTCGCGGCCGCAGTCGGTCTCCCCGAGCCGACCCTGGTGGAGCCGGGTATCCACCCCTTCTCGATTCGGGACGACGAGAGGCTCTGCCTGTCCGCGGGGCTCGGATTGTATCTGGCGCGCGACCCCGGCCACATCACGATGCGCTCGACCCTCGCCGCCTGGGCCGACGTCGACGTTGCCACCACCGCCCTTGCGGCCATGTACCGGATCGCCCCCGAGCCGGTAGCCCCGCAGCCGGAAACGCTGGACTCCCCCATGCTTCTCAACGCGGCACAGCGCCGCGCCGTGCTCCAGGCCCGCCATCGCACCATCAGTGCCATCTCGGGCCCGCCGGGGACGGGTAAAACGCACACCGCGGCCGCAATCGCTCTCGACGAGATCGCCCGGGGCCATACGGTCCTTGTTGCCACCCAATCGGATCATGCCGCCGATGTCATCACCGCGCATCTCAAGCGGATTCACGCCCGCGGCTACGTCCGCTTCGGGAGCGATCGGGATCGAGCGGCTGCGGCCGACCAGCTCGCGTCCGGCGTCGACCGCCCATCTCGCGGCGAGCTGCGAACCCATCGGACTCGCCATGAAGAAGCGACCGCTGAGTTCAACTCCATAGTCCGAGCCATCTCGGGCCGGCTCGAGATGGAAGCCACCGCCGTTGCGGCCCTGCACGACTGGATCGAGCACCCGGCAGCTCGGGAAGCGGCCCCGCAGCTCGCCGGCAGGGACCTGGATCGACTGCTTCGGCAACTGGCCAAGTATGGAACGGCCGCCGGCTGGTGGTCACGGATGCGGATGCGCCGCATCCGGGATTCGATCGGTGCCGACCACGGGGTTTCGCTCGAAGACATCGAACGGGCGGTATCCATCGAACAGGCGGAACGAGTGGCGGCGACCGCCTCCGCCGATGCATTCGCGCTCAGCGGACAATGGGAAGCGCTCGAGATTGCCGCGGCCGGTATGCGGCGCCGCTACGCCACGCTGATCGACGCCGAGGTCCGGGCACGGTCCGAGGCTCGCCGGGATCGCGCCGTCGAAGAACTCACTGCAACCCTGCGCGCCGGGCGTCGCCAACGGCGCCGCCTCCTGCGCACGACCGATCTCGCCGCGGCGCTCGACGTGCTGCCGCTGTGGATCGGAACGCTCGGCCAGATCGACG
>CAMYJM010000131.1 GCA_947258635.1 uncultured Acidimicrobiaceae bacterium | reverse complement strand
GACCGAACGCTGAGATGCGCACGCCGCTCTTGCCCACGTCGTGGAGGAGCCCGGCGCGAATCAGTTCGACGTCATCGGGAGCCTTTGCGGCCAGTTTGCGTGCCGTCACCAGCCCATGGCGTTGGTCGGCCGTCTGCTGGGCCCAATAAAGGCCGGCCTCGTTCGGCCGCAGCCACCCGGCGACTTCATCCTGTTCCGTCGCGCTCAGGGGCCGCGCCGTGAGAACCTGGAGGAAGCGTGTGGCGAGATGGAGCACCCTGCGGATACGACTATTCCGACTGCGCCTTGCAGTCGACGCACCGCGTCGACGTCGGGCGGAACTCAAGCCGGGCGGGGCTGATCTCGTTGCCACAGACCTCACAGATGCCATAAGTGCCGGCGGCGACGTGCTTGAGGGCGGCGTCGACGTCGTTGAGCGCCTTCATGAGGTTTTCCACAATTCCGAGCACTTCGGTGCGTTCGGCAGTAGCCGCGGCGGCGTCGGCGAACCCCTCGCCGTAGTCGACGTCGCCGGTGAGCTCGCCCTGCTCGTCGGCACCGAGCTCGGCGAGCTGATGTAGCACCTTCTCGCGTTCGGCTTTGAGCTCGAAGGCGGCGGTATCGATGTTCATCAGGGGTTCTCCATCCGAACTCAGGCTGCTTCCAGTTCTAGTTCAGGTCCCGTCATCTGTCGGCGGTGCGACCGGGCTCTCATCGCCCCCGCGGGTGGGCAGCGACGTAAACCTCGTAAAGATGGCGTGGCGACACTCGCGTGTATACCTGAGTGGTGCTGATACTAGCGTGGCCGAGGATCTCTTGGACCGCGCGCAGGTCGGCGCCACCTTCGACCATGTGGGTCGCCGCCGAGTGGCGCAGAACGTGCGGAGACACCGCAGCCACATCCAAGCCGGCGGCCGCGGCGTACTTGCGGACCAATTGCCACACCGCCTGGCGTGTCAAGCGGCGTCCCCGGGTCGATAGAAACAGCGCTCCCGGGTCCCGTCTGTCCCCCTTCAATTCGAGGCGCCGCTCCAGGTAGTCCCGCAGGGCGGCCACGGCGTATCTACCGAGCGGCACCAGCCGCTGCTTCGACCCCTTGCCGGTGACGAGAGCCACCGATTCGCCGAGATCGAGGTCCAGCACATCGAGGCCCACCGTTTCGGCCACCCGCGCCCCGGAGGCGTACATGAACTCGAGAAGCGCCGTGTCCCTGGCATGGATGGCGGACTTCCCGGCGGCCGCCGCGATCAACCGGGCAACCTGATCGACGGTCAGGGCTTTGGGGATGCTGCTCGGGCGCTTGGGGGCTTCGATGAGAGCCGTCGGATCGGCGGTCACCATCTCCTCGGCGACGAGGAACCGGTGCAGGCCGCGCACCGCGGCGATCTTGCGGGCAATGGTCGTTGCAGTCAGCCCGCGCTTGCGCAACGTCGCCGCGTAACCGGATACATGATCGGCCGACACCGTCGCGATGTCCGCCACACCCTGGCGCTCCAGGTAGTCCTGGTACTGCTGAAGATCGCGCCGGTAGGCGGCCGACGTGTTTTGCGCCAGTCCCCGTTCGGCCCTCACCGAAACCAGGAACTCGGCGATGCCGGTTGCGATGTCCACTGCGGCTATCCGAGCCGTGCCAGCATGGCCGCCAAGCCAATGATCGTTTTGGCGTCATCGAGCTCGTCGGCGGCGAGCATCCCGGCGATGGCGTTGATCGGCACCCGGACGATCTCCGCCACCTCCTCCTCGGCCCCGTGGGGACGGGCAGCCACCGCCGTGACGTCGGTCGCCAGGTAGACCCAGATCCGCTCGTTCGAGAACCCGGGTGTGGTCCAGAAGGAGACGAGCAACTCCAGCGATCCTGCCACCAGGCCCACCTCCTCCTCCAGCTCACGCCGGGCGGCCGCGATCAGATCCTCGCCGGGGAGGTCGAGTTTGCCGGCGGGAATCTCGAGGAGCATCGAGTCGGTGGGCGAACGGTACTGCCGGATCAGCACGACTTCGGAGCCGTCGACCGGAACCACGGCGACCGCGCCGGGATGACGAATCACAGTCCGTTCCATGGCGATGCCCGTCGGCGAGATGAGATGCAAGCGCTCCGCCTGGAGGAATGACGAATTTGCTACGTGGCGAACTCCGACGAGGTGGAACCCCGCGGAGCCGTCACTCACTGAAAGGCTCTACGGCGGCTTTGTCCGGGAGGTACGCCGCGGACGTCCGCTCTCGCTTGTGGGCCAGGGCGGCGGCAACGAAGCCGACAAAGAGGGGGTGGGGCCCATCCGGCCGTGACTTCAATTCCGGGTGGAACTGGCTGGCCAGGAAGAAACGATGGCCGGGTGCCTCGACGATCTCCACCAGGTGGTTGTCGGGAGAAACGCCGCTGGCGACGAGACCGACAGCTTCGAGATCGGCGCGGTACCGGTTGGCGACCTCAAAACGGTGCCGGTGGCGCTCGTAGATCAGCGCCTCACCATAGAGCTCGTGAGCCAGTGAGCCTTCGCGGAGCTTGGCCGGGTAGACCCCGAGACGCATCGTGCCTCCCTTGTCCTCCACGTCGCGCTGGTCTGCCATGAGATCGATGACGGCATTATTCGTAGTCGGGTCGAACTCGGAGGAGTGGGCGTTGGACAGGCCGAGCTCGGAGCGAGCGTATTCGATCACTGCGCATTGCAGGCCGAGGCACAGCCCGAGGAACGGCACGTTGTGATCACGGGCGTAGCGAATTGAACGGATCTTGCCCTCGACGCCCCGTATCCCGAACCCACCGGGGACGAGGATCGCGTCGAGCCCCTCGAGGTATGAGTCGGCCAGCAGCCCGTCGACATCCTCGGCTGCGATCCAGGCGACATCGATTGCGGCGTCATTGGCCGTGGCTCCGTGACCGAGCGCCTCAACCACCGACAGGTACGCGTCGGGAAGATCGACGTATTTGCCGACGATGCCGACCTTCACCGATTCCGTCGGGTTGGCCATCTTGTCGACCATGGCTCGCCAACCGGCCAGGTCGGGCTCAGAGGTCTCGATCTTCAGCGTGCGGGCCACCACTTCGTCCAGCCCACCGGCGTGCAACTCGAGGGGAACGGCATAGATGTTGTCGACATCCACGGCGTTGATGACCGCATCGAGCTCGACGTCGCAGAAGAGGCTGATCTTGCGGCGCACGCCGTCGTCGACGTCGCGATCGGAGCGGGCGACGATGACGTCGGGGTGGATTCCCCGGCCCCGCAGCTCGGCCACCGAGTGCTGGGTCGGCTTCGTCTTGAGCTCTTCGCTCGTAGACAGGTACGGCACGAGCGTCACGTGGATGTAGCAAGTGTTCTCGCGGCCAACATCTTTGCGCATCTGGCGGATCGCCTCGAGGAACGGCAAGCTCTCGATGTCTCCGACGGTGCCGCCGATCTCGGTTATGACGACGTCCACCTGGTCGTCGGCCCCGAGCTTGCGGATTCGCGCTTTGATCTCGTTGGTGATGTGGGGAATCACTTGGACGGTGGCCCCGAGGTAGTCGCCGCGCCGTTCCTTGCGGATGACCGACTGGTAGATCGCCCCGGTCGTCACGTTGGAGTCACGCCGGAGGCTCTCTCCGACGAAACGCTCGTAGTGGCCCAGGTCGAGATCGGTCTCTCCCCCATCGTCGGTGACGAAGACCTCGCCATGCTCGAAGGGGTTCATGGTGCCCGGATCGACGTTGATATACGGGTCGAGCTTCTGGAGAACGACCCGGAGCCCGCGACACTTGAGGAGTCGACCCAGGGATGCTGCCGTGATGCCTTTACCGAGGCTGGACGTGACTCCACCTGTCACGAAAACGTACTTGGTCAAAACCCTGGTGCTCCGCCTAGGAAGTGTGAATGATAACACCGACCCGGCGCCGCTCCGGCTTTGTCCGGATCAGCCACCCGGGCGGAGACGCCCCGCGGCCGCCGCCAGCAGCTCCTCGGCGTGATCCATGCCAGCACTCGTCTCACCGAGCCCCGACAGCATGCGGGCTATCTCCCGGGCCCGGGCCGCTCCGGTCACCTGGTGGACAACGGCCGTGGAGCCGGTGCGCTCGACCACGAAATGGGCAGCGGCGAACGCGGCTATCTGCGGCAGATGCGAGACACAGAGGACCTGGCGCCCGGCCGCCAGCCGCGCCAGCTTCTCACCCATGGCGAGTGCGGTTGCCCCACCGACTCCGGCATCGATCTCATCGAAGGCGACGACCGGCACGTCACCGGCCCCTCCGGCGAGCCGTAACGAGAGCACGAGCCGGCTCAGCTCGCCGCCCGACGCGATTCTGTTGACGGGGCCGGCCGGCAGCGACCGGTCGGAGGCGAACGTCAGCACGGCCCGGTCGGCCCCCCGGGGCCCCGGAGGGATCTGCTCGACCGTGAGTTCGATCAACGGGTCCTTCATACCCAGGTCGCGCAGGTGGCCGGCCGCGGCCGCGGCGAGCGCCTTGGCGCGACGACGGCGGGCTTTGTGCAGCTCGGCGGCCGCTTCTGCGACCACCGCCGTGGCCTTCATGATATCGCCGTCAAGCGTCTCCGCCGAGGAGAGGCGTCGTTGAATCTCCCCGGCGCGCCCCTCGGCGTCCTCACCGAAACGGACCACGTCGGCGACGGTTTCCCCGTACTTGCGTCGCAGGTCGTTGATGAGCCGGATACGCTCCTCGACCGACTCGAGGGCGGCTGGATCGTGGTCCAAATCTGCAGCCACTCCGGCAAGCTCGGTGCTCAACTCGCCCAAGAGATCGCTGGCGGCGACTGCCTGGGCGTGCAGGCCGTCGAGCGAGCCGTCGATGGCGACGAGGCGCCGCAGCTCGGCAATCACATTGCCCAGCCGGTCGATGGCTCCGTCGTCGTCGCCGAGGGCGCGATGAGCCGCGGTGAGACCCGCGGTCAGGGCCTCGGCGTTGCGCAATCGATCGGCCCGTATCGCCAGATCGATTGCCTCATCCGGGACCAGCGCGGCATCGGCGATTTCTTCCGCCTGGAGACGGGCCGCATCCAGCTCGCGTTCGAGGGCCCGCCGATCGCCGCCGAGCTCGCGCTGCTCGGCGCGCAGCCGGCCGAGCTCTTCCCATGCCCGTAGGTAGTCGTGCAACCGGCCCCGCCCGGTGGAGGACAGTCCGGCGTCTATGAGGTCCAACACACCGGCCGGGCGGGCCAACGTCAACGCATCGTGTTGGGCCACGATTTCCAATAGCGGCCCGAACTGCTCGGCGAGTCGAGCTGCCGTGACCATGGCACCGTCCTCGTAGGCCTTGCTACGTCCCTCCCGGGTGACTCTGCGGGCGGCTACCCGTTCGCCTGCCGCGGTGGCGAACCTGCCCTCGACGAGCAACTCGTCACCTCCGGGCCCCACGCGCTCGCGGCGGGCGGCCCCGCCGCCGAGGAGCTGCAGCGCCCCGATCAGCATCGTTTTGCCGGCGCCCGTCTCGCCGGTCACGACGATCAGACCGGGGCCCGGCTCGAAACGGGCATCTTCGAGCAAACCGAGATTGGCGACGTGGAGCTCCTCAAGCATCCACGAGCCCCGCCAGGTGGTCGAAGTCGGCTGCCGTGACCGTTGCCGGCTTGCGCTGCAACCACAGCAGGAACTCGCGATTGCCCTTTGCCCCGGTGACGGGCGAATCGATGACGCGGCGCGCCCCCAATCCCAAGCCTTCGAATGCTGCGATCACGTTGTGCAAGGCCTCCGCCCGAACTGCGACGTCACGGACGATACCGCCTTTCCCGACTTGTTCCCGGCCCGCTTCGAACTGGGGCTTGACGAGGAGTACCCAGTCGGCGCCGGGCGCCCCGGCCGTCTCCAGCACCGGCGCCACGGTACGTAGTGAAATGAACGAGAGATCGGCGACTACCACGTCGAAGGGGCCTCCGAGAGCCGTCACGTCCATGTGGCGGGCGTTGAGTCGTTCGTGCACCGTCACCCGTGGATCGTTGCGCAGCCTCCAGTCGAGCTGGCCGTAGCCGACGTCGATGGCGGCGACGCGGGCCGCCCCGCGTTGCAGCAGACAGTCGGTGAAACCGCCGGTGGACGCCCCCACGTCGAGGGCGTGCCGGCCGGAGACGTCGATGGCGAACTCCTGGAGGGCCGCTTCCAGCTTGAGGCCCCCGCGACTCACGTACTTGGCCGGCGCGCCGACAAAGCGGATCGACACCCC
Source organism: uncultured Acidimicrobiaceae bacterium (assembly GCA_947258635.1). Lineage (GTDB taxonomy): Bacteria > Actinomycetota > Acidimicrobiia > Spongiisociales > UBA5794 > JAHEJX01. The sequence continues at coordinate 949 of CAMYJM010000131.1, read as the reverse complement.
CTCATTGACCTGGCTGGCGGCTTTGGTGGCGACCAGGCCGTCGACCTCGACAGCTCCGGACGCTATCGCCTCCTGCGCGGCCGATCGGCTGGCGACGAGCCGGCGCCGAACCAGCTCGGCGTCGAGTCGGCGGCGGGCCACTAGCTCGGTTCCGGCGCCGCCTGGGCGTCGAGGGCTCGGTTCGACGCCGCCGCCAAGTCGGCTTCGAGCCGCACGGCGAGCCCGTCGGCGATGTCGGGCGCGGCGGCCGGATCGGCCGCCGCCAGCTCGGCTATCAAGGTCTCGAGCGGCGTGTCGTTGGGCATCGGGTTCTCATCGGTGGGTCGAGGCGTATCATGCATGACTGCATTATCGCCGCCGGTAGCGACAGGACTGCGTTTTGTTCCCGATTCGAGACCTCAACCCAACCCGGATCCTACCGATCGCCACGCTCACGCTGATCGCGGTCAACATCCTGGCATTTGTGCTGTGGCAACCCGACCCCACCTCCTCCGATGGGACGACCTTCCTCTACGAACGCGCCGCGATCGCATGCGAGCTCACCACCGGCGAGCCGCTGACGGAGAAGGAGGTGTTCGACAGGCAGTGCATCGACAGCGACCGTGGCACTCAGTTGTTCCCCGACAAGAACGTCTGGCTCTCCGGGCTCGTGTCGCTGTTCCTCCACGGTGGAATCCTTCACATCGCCGGCAACATGTGGTTCCTGTGGATCTTCGGCAACAACGTCGAGGAGGCCTTCGGCACGGTCGGATACCTGCTCCTCTACTTCCTGGCCGGCATCGGGGCGACGGCGTCCTTCGTGCTCCTTCACACCGAATCGACCGATCCGCTCATCGGCGCCTCCGGGGCCATCGCCGGAGTCCTCGGCGCGTATCTCGTGCTGTTCCCGCGCCATCGCATCCTGACGTTGCTCTTCGTGTACTTCGTCCCAGTGCCGGCGCTGTTCTTC
>CAMYJM010000130.1 GCA_947258635.1 uncultured Acidimicrobiaceae bacterium | reverse complement strand
GCCACGAGAGCGGCGGCGACGTCGGCGGCGGGCACGTCGTAGGAACCGGTAGAGATGCTCCGGCGGATCTCATCTACCCGCCTGGCGCGGGCCTGCACCGATTCGTTGATCGCGAGCCAAGCGGCCGACGGGCGCCCTTTCCCCGGCTTCATCGTTTGTCCGCCCCGCCGCCTCCGGCGCGGGCATCGGAAGCCTCCAGCCGCGGCGAAATCCACCGAAAGGTGATCGGGGAGAGGATGGCGGTGACGCCTACGAGAAGAATCGCCCCGGCCTCGAGACCCTCGTCGAGAACCCCCAGCTCGACACCAAACTCGGCGAGGGCGATGATCACCGACAACTGCCCGGCCAGGAGAACCCCGGCGCCGAGTGATTCGCGAATCGAGAGGCCCCGCAATGCCAGCAACAGCGCGGGACCCACCTTGATGACAATGGCGATGCCAATGAGGGCCAATGCTCGGCCCAGGACGCCCGGTTCACCGAGCTGGTCCAGCGGGAACCCGATTCCAACGTTGATGAAGAAGACGGGGATGAAGAAGCCGTATGAGAACCCCGCGAGACGCGCCTCGAGCACTTCTATGTTGCGGAATACGAAAGCGAACAGGGCGCCGGCCAGGAATGCGCCCAGGATGGGCTCGACACCGAGGGCCAGCGAAAGGCCGACGAAGACGAACAGCAGAGCCAAGCTGGCGCGGATTCCCATCTCATCGGGGTCGCTTCGAGCCGTCAGCCTCTCGAAGCGCTCCGGGTACCACCAGGCGATGCGATAGATGATGGCGAGCACCGTCGCCATGATGCCGAAGAGCAGCGGCACGGCAAGGAGCCGCCAGCCGCCGCCGGAGGCAACGAAAACGCCGAAGAACACGATGGCCGTCGCCGACCCGAACTCGGCGATGATGGCGGTAACGATGGTCAGCTGACCCTGCCTGGTGCCCGACCGACCGGTGGCGCGCAGCGCCGGGATAACGATACCCAGGGACGCCGCCGACGTCAGCAGCGTGAGGAACACCCGCTGATTCGTTGATTCCGGGCCGAGGAGCCCAAAGCCGAACCAGCCGGCAGCGAGGAAGGCGACGAAGAGCCCACCGCCGGTCACGAGTGGTCCGGCTCCTTGCCGCTCGAGACGCTCGAAGTCGATCTCGAATCCGGCGAGGAACATCAGGAGCAGCAGCCCCAGCTCGGCGAGCAGCCCGATGAACTCGGCGTCGCGCGTCCCCGGCTCGACGATGAGGAGCATCGGCCCGATGATCAGACCGAAAACGAGCTCCAGTACGACGGCGGGCAGCCTGAGGCGCCCCGCAATCAGCGGAAGCGTGAACGCCCCCAGACCGATGAGGACAATGGGCGCCGCGCTTGGAAGTACCTCGCTCGCCAACACGGCGGCCGCGCCATCGATCATGCCGAGTTTCGCGGAACCAGGAGCACGGATGCCCCCACCCGTCCCAGGAGGTGGCCGGCCACGTCGGGGCGCAGTGTGGTGATACCGCGAGCGGGCAGTGAGATCACCAGCAAGCTGACGGCGCCGGCGAGGTCGACGATGACGCGCACCGGGTTGCCGCGGCGCACCCTGCGCCGCACCTGGACGCTATGAACGGCAGCCTCCTCACGGAGCCATTCGGTCGACTCCCGGGCGTCGTCCACTGCTTGCTGCCCGCTGGCGAAGGCAGGCGCCACAACGGAGACGCCGACGAGAGACGCCGACGACGTACGAGCGATGTCAATCGCCGCCCGGGCGGCAGAGTCGCCGGCCACGGTACGCCGAGCGGGCACCAGGACGCTGGCATATGGGTGACGGCCCCTGGCAAGCAGCACCGGAACGCCGGGCGCTCCGTAGCGCTTCATCTTGTTGGCGATGCGCCGTCGCGCCCACAACGAGGTTCCCGGCTCGAGGGTGGTGACGATCATTCCGATGCTCTCCGCGGTCGGCAGGGCGACCAGGGCGTCTTCGAGGCTTCCAGCCACCGGCCGCGCCGACATCTCGAGACCGTCGGTGCGGGACTTGAGCTCTTCGAGGAGTGCCGCCAAGACGTCTCGCTCGCCGGCACCCGCCACAGTCTCGGGATCGCGGTGCAGAACCACCAGGCCCTCCGCGGGCGTGTTCCGCACCAGATCGATCGCCTCGCCGACGGCTAGATCGAAGTCGTCGGCGCTATCGAGGACGACTCCCACCTTGCGCCCGAAGTTGAGCGGAAAGCGCGACTCCCCGGAGGTGAAGACCTCGACGATCCTGGGAAACTCGGCGGCGGCGCCAACCACGGTGACCCGGTCGCCAACCTCCAACCGGGTGGGCCCCTTGGGGATGATCAGCTCACCGCCGCGCAGCACGGCTGCGATCACCCACGAGCCGGCGTGCAACTCTTGAATCCGTTTTCCCCGGACCGGCGCATCCGGTGCGATCCGGAATTCGAGAGCCTCGGCTTTGCCTTCCGCGAACGTGGTCGAGATGACACGGCGCGGCTCTATCAAGACTTCCGCCGAACGAGCCGCCAGCGTGTCGGCTGAGACGACTGGCACTCCGAGCTCGCGGTAGTCGTCGATACGCGTCGGGTCGTGGGCAATGGCCACGGTACGCAAGACGCCCGCCTCGCGGGCGATTCGCAGCGCCTCGAGGTTGCGGTCGTCGTCGAAGCTGGCGGCGACGACGGCGGCGGCGTTGTCGAGACCGGCCCGCTTCAACACCACTTGGCTCGAGCCGTCCCCAACGACGGAAACGAAGTCGCGCAGGCCTTCCGCCGCCTGGAGGGCGGTGGGGTCGGTGTCGATGAGGACCACGTCCCATACGTCCGAGAGGCGACGCAGCAACTCCCTGCCCGGGCCGCGAGCCCCGATCAGCAGCGCCCTCATGGCTCGCCGACCAAGACCACGCCGGCCGTCGCCAACCGGGTGCACTCTCCGGCTTCGATCCCCATCTCGGCAAGTACGGCGGCCGTGTCGGCGCCGGGGCGCGGCGCTTCCCGTTCGCTCGGGCGCGGGCTGCGCGAGAAGCGGGGGGCGGGCCCCGGAACGGATCCACCGGAGCCGCCCCTGAAGACTCGCCGGGACCGATTGTGGTCATGGTTCGGCGCTTCCTCGAGAGACAGCACCGGGGTTGCACACGCGTCCGATCCGGCGAATACGGCCTCCCAATGGGAGCGAGGGTGGGCAAGAAACGCAGTCGCGATCTCGGCTTCGGTAGCGGGCCAGCCGCCGCTGTCGAACTGCGCCGGCAACTTCTCGCCGTCGATGCCGAGGCGCTCCAGCAGCTCGCCGTAGAACTGGGGTTCGATCGCCCCCACGGCCATATAGCGGCCGTCGGCGGTTTCGTACGTACGGTAGAACGGCGCTCGGCCGTCGAGCACGTTCGAATTGCGCTGGTCCGTCCACATGCCGGCCGCCGCCAGCTGATATGTGGGCGTCATCAGTGACGCCGCCCCATCCACCATCGCGGCGTCGATCACCTGGCCCAGCCCAGAGGTCTCCCGCTCGACCAGCGCTGCCACGACGCCGACCGCCAGATAGAGCGCCCCTCCGCCATAATCCCCAACCAGGTTCAGCGGCGGCACCGGCGACTCGTTACCGATGGCGTGCAGCGCCCCGACGAGACCGATGTAGTTGATGTCGTGGCCCGCCATCTGTGCCATCGGGCCCTCCTGTCCCCAGCCCGTCATTCGACCGTAGACCACCCGCGGGTTGACTGCGGCGACCTCGTCCGGCCCGATCCCGAGACGCTCCACGACGCCGGGCCGCGATCCCTCGAGCAGCACATCGGCTGTGCTCGCCAGCTGGAGCAGCAGGAGGCGACCCTCTTCAGCCTTGAGGTCGATCGCGATCGATCGTTTACCCCGACCGCACACGTCGGCCAACCGACCTATGCCGCCACCGTCCCGGGCACGGTCGATGCGGATGACCTCGGCGCCCATGTCGGCCAACAGCATGCCGCAGAACGGCACCGGGCCAATTGCGTCGAGCTCGATGACACGAATCCCGCTGAGAGGTCCTTTCATGGGACCGATCCTAAAAGGTTTGCGCCAGACCATTAGCTGTGAATGACGACGGTGTCGCCGGTAACCGGGTCCCGATCGAGCTCTATCAGGTCTTCGATACGGTGGCGCATCTCGGCGACATGGCTGACTACCAGTACCAGCCGGTTCGCCGCCCCGGATGCCAGCTGTTCGATGCCCTCCATGGCCAAGTCGAGATGCTCGGGATCGAGGCTGCCGAAACCTTCGTCGAGGAAGAAGGCGTCGAGGCGGCCCCCGGTACGGGCCACCATCTCTGCGAGAGCGAGGGCGAGAGCGAGCGACGCGAGGAACGTCTCGCCCCCCGATAGCGAGTCCGCCCGCCGCACCGCATCCGCCGACGTGAGGTCGACGATGTGGAATTCACCGTCCGCCGAGAAGCGGTAGCGGCCGCTCGAGAGCCGTTCGAAGTGCTCACTACCGAGGTCGGCGAGCTCGCGCTTCTCCTCGTCGAGGAGGTACCGGACGAACTTGCTGTCGGTGAGCTCCCCCGCCAGCGTCTCGAATGTCCTCTGCCGCGCGCTCGCGGCGTCCCGCGCCACCCGGAGCTCGCCGGACTTCGCCAGCTCGGCTTGATCGGCGTCGATCTGCTGGCGGCGCAACTCGGTGGCGGCCAAAACCTGAGCCACCTCGGCGGCAAAGTCCCCCTCGATCCCCAGCTCGAAGCGCAAATCCCTCTCGGCCGCGGCAACCTCGGCCTGCTCCCGCTCGGCGGCGACCTTGGCGGTGGTGAACGTCTCGGTGGAGTCCGCCCAGGCGGACCGCACGGACGTTACGGCGGCGGCGACGGCGTCGACGTCATCGGTCGGCCCGAGCTCGAGCGACAGCCGCGTGGCCAGCTCAGCAAGAGACAGTCGAAGGGCACCAAGCTCCTTATCGGCAGCCTGGGCGGAGCGGATCGACTCGTCGTGCTCCGACCTCGCCAGGTCAACTCGTTTGCGTGATTCGGCGACAGCCGACTCTGCCGCTGCGAGCCGCTTGCGGAGATCGGCGGGCGTCTCGTCGGCACACAACTCCTCCAGTTGCTCGACCGCCGCCGCCCGGTCACCGTCGATCGACTTGAGCTGGCGTTCAGCCGACCGCAGCTCATTCGCCGCAGCTTTGGCCTCGGCCTCGGCGGTGCCGACGGCAATACGGGCCGCGGCAACGCCATCCGTCGCCTCCTGCGAGGCTCGCTGGGCCTGATCGAGCCGCTCGGCCGCCTCGGCAAGTGCCGCTTCGGCCGTCGCCGTCGCCGGGGCATCGATGACTGCCGGTGCCGCAGTCACGACCTGTTCGCATACCGGGCATGGCTCGCCCGGCGCCAGCGCGGCGCGCAGCGTGCCGGCCATGTCACTGTGCTGGGCAGCGTGGAGCTGCTGCCCGGCCGCGACGTGCTCCTCCACGGCCCCGGCCACCGCCTGCGAAGCGGATTCGAGCACTGCCACCGCTTCCTCCAGATCGGTCCGGGTGCTAATGAGCTTTCCGGTCGCAGCTTCCTCAGCTTTTGTCTGCAGCTCGATTCGTTGGGCGGCAGCCTGCCGCTGCAATTCGATCTGCTGGATCCTGGCCTCGAGACGGGTCGCCTCGTCGATCGTGGCCCGCATCGCCGGCGGGTCGAGCTCGGCCAGACTGGCATCGGCCGCCGCCAGAGCCGCCTGGACTTCTGCCAGTGCGGCGCCGATGCGCTGCCGGGAATCATTGGCCGACTTCGAGATTCCCACGATGTCGGCAACGACGGCCGCCGCCGGTATCCGTTCGGCGAGCGCAGCCAGCGCCGCCAGCTCCGCATCGGCGCGGGTGATGACGCGGGTAGTTGCCGCGGTGCGCTCGGCAAAGTCGGCGAACTCGGCCTCGGCCTTCCGGAGCAGTTCCAGGCGCGCTTCGTCGGCCGTCAATTTCTCCCGGCTCGTCGCGATGCGGCCGGCCAGGGAGTCGGCAGCCTCGAGCCGCACGCCGAGCGTTTCGACCGTAGTCGCCTCGCTCGCGGCGCGTTCTTTGGCGGTGGCTCTCATCAGATCGATGCGGTCGTGACCGAAGACGCCCTTGAGGACCTTGTCACGCTCGGCCGGGCGCGACCTGAGGAACTCGGCGAACCGGCCCTGCGCCAGCATGATCGAACGAGAGAACCCGTCGAACTCGAGCCCGAGAAGGTCCACGATGCGCTCGTTGACCTCGCCCTCGAGGACGTGCTCCTCGATCCTTTCGGCGTCGGGAGAGTCGGCCGCCAGCCGATGCAGGCCGTGGACGCTCTGCCCTTTGCGGCGGAGCGCCCTGGTGACCTCCCAGACCTCGTCGTCGACTGCAAACCGCAGGCTGACCGTGGCCCCGTCGGCTCTCTGGTGAATCAAGGTCTTGGTTGATGCCGCCACGGTGGGAGTGCGGCCGAACAGGGCGAAAGCGATCGCGTCGAGCAGCGAGGACTTCCCCGAGCCGATCGGCCCGACCACGCCGACGAGACCGCGATTGCGCAGGTCGAACACGGAGTCCTCACCGAAGTACGAGCGGAAGTTGCGCAGGCGCAGCTCAAGCGGGCGCATCGGCCAGCTCCATCACTTCGCGGAACGCGTCCAGAAGCATCGGGTCGGGTGGGGTGCCATCCCGATCGAGGAAGTAATCGTGAAAGAGCTCCTCCAGCGAACGGGCGGGCCGCGGCCCTGCCTCATCGGGAGCCCGCGGGTAGTCGGCCTGGACTTTGACTACGAAATCGAACTCCTCCCGCACCCGGTCGGCCAGCCCCGGATCCGGGCCGGCGGTCTCGACGGTGAGGTCGAGGTAGGCCTCACGCAGATCGTCGCGAGCAATGAGGTCGGCCCAGGTGCCGTGCGCCCGCACCAAGCGGCGGCCCCCCCGCAGCGGGATGCTGCGGACGGACGCCGGCAGCCCCGGTTCGACCTCGACCACAACAACTCGCTTCTCTTCACCGGCCTCCCCGAAGTCCAGCTCGAGCAGCGAACCTGCATACTCGGCGGGCACCCGGGCTCCCGGCACGGGCTGCGGCGCGTGGATGTGTCCCATGGCGACGTACTGCGGGCCGGGGGGAATCGCCTCGGCGGTTCCGGCGTAGGCCTCCCCCATGTGCAGCGCCCGCTCGCCGCGAGG
>CAMYJM010000129.1 GCA_947258635.1 uncultured Acidimicrobiaceae bacterium | reverse complement strand
CTTCGTCTTCATCTTCCCGATGCTGCTCATCCTGGTGCTGGGCGCCAGCTTCGGCGGCGAATTCAACGCCCGCCTCGGCGTGGTCGCTGCGTCCGAGGGGCAGCTAGCCCAAGACGTCGTCAGTCGCCTGGAGAGCATCGACACAGTCAAGGTCATCGCGATCGAGACCGAGTCCGCCGCGGTGCGCGGCGTCGAGCGCGGTGAGCTCGAAGCCGCCGTCCTGATCCCGGCCGATTATGACAGCGCCATAACCGGCGGCACCCCGGTCGACGTGCAGTTCCTGGCACGATCCGGCCAGGAGGGAAGCAGCCTCCGCAGCAACGTCGAGAGTGTGATCACCCAGCAGGCGGTCGTGCTACGGGCGGCCCGCTTCGCCGAGTCGCAGGGGCTCGCCACGTTCGCCGATGCCCTCGCCACCGCCGAGCTGACCGCCGACAACATCGGCCCCGTCACAGTCGAGGTGACCGCCGTCGGTGAGGCGTTCTCTCTCGACCTCCTCGGGCAGTTCGACTCGAGTGCCCAGACCCAGCTCTTGCTGTTCGTGTTCCTCACCTCGCTCGCCGGCTCGGCGGCACTCATCCAAACCCGCCGCCTCGGCGTGGCGAAGCGCATGATCGCCACGCCGACGTCGGTGCGCGACGTCCTCGTCGGCGAGGGCCTCGGGCGGTTCCTCGTCGCTCTGGTGCAGGGCCTCTTCATCATGTTGGGGACCTGGCTCATCTTCGGCGTCGACTGGGGTGATCCGCTTCTGGCGACCCTGATCCTCCTCATCTTCGCCCTCGTGGGCAGCGGTGCCGCCATGCTCATGGGGTCGCTTTTCAGCAACGACGAGCAGGCCGGTGGCATGGGTGTGCTCTTCGGCCTCGGGTTCGCCGCCCTGGGCGGCTGCATGGTGCCCCTGCAGGTGTTCGAGGTGATCTCGCCGGGCTTGTACAACGTGGCGCACATCACCCCGCATGCCTGGGGCCTCGAAGCCTTCGACTCGATCGTCATCAACAACGGCACCCTCGCCGACATCGCCGTCTTCCTGGCGATCCTCCTCGGATACGCCCTGGTGCTCTACACGGTGGCGATCTGGCGCCTCCGGGTGGTGCTGACCCGGTAGGGACGGCGGGGTCGGCTTCGCTGGGCGCACCCGTCGCGTCGGTGGCGCGTCGAACGACCGATTGGTCACGCTCGAGAACCCGCCGGCCCATTCGGCAGATCCCTCGGTGTATGGTCGGATGTAGCTGGGAGCAGGAAGGATGCGCGAATGGCGACCACCAATCTGACCGATTTCTGTGGATACCTCATCGATGTGACGGCCGACGACGACGAGTGGGCCGCGTTCCTCGCTAGCCCGTGGACCCACGCGGCATCGTGGGCAGAGAGGAACGACGCCAGCATCTCCGAGGACGACGTCGGCGCCATCCTCCGCGGGAACAAGGCCGAAATCGATGGGAAGCTCGCAGCGTGCAGCGCGGGCGGGGAAGTGCTACGCGCCGTGATCAAACCCAACATCCGCGTCATCTGAGGCGTTGACCGGTGGGAAAGCTCTTTGTCGTAGGCACCGGGATTCGTGCCGGCCTGCAGCTGACCCCCGAAGCTCGGCAGAGGATCGCCGCCGCCGATGAGGTCTTCTACCTAGCCGCCGACTCCTTCCTGACTGCCGGCGTCATCGAGAAGCTGAATCCCCGGGCCACCTCGCTGGCCGGGCACTACGGCCCGACCAAGAAACGGGAGACAACCTACGCCGAGATGGTCGAGACGATCCTGGCGTCGGTCCGGTTGGGCAACACCGTGTGCGCCGCCTTCTACGGCCACCCCGGAGTGTTCGTGAACCCCGGGCACGCCGCGGTCCGCCAAGCCCGCCGAGAGGGCTACCCCGCCGTGATGCTCCCCGGCATTTCGGCAGAGGATTGCCTGTTCGCCGATCTCGGCCTCGACCCCGGTGCCAATGGGAGCCAGAGCTACCTCGGGAACGACTTCGTCACGAGGCCGCGAGCATTCGACGTGAGCACTCCCCTGATCCTGTGGCAGATCACCGCCATCGGCGATCCGGCGAATCGCGAAGTACGGGACCCGAGAGGCGTTGAGCTTCTGGCCGAGATACTGGAGGCCCATTACGGCCCCGATCACGAGGTCGTGATCTACGTTGCCCAGACCCTCCCGATCGGCGAGTGCACCATCGAGCGCACCACCGTTTCCAACCTGGCTGCGACCGAGATCCCCGAACCCACCACCCTCTATGTGCCCGCCCTGGGGGTTCCCGAGCCGGACGATGTGGCGCGCAACCGGCTCGGGCTGGACACGGCTGCGCCGCCGACTCAGTCGGCTCGTCAGACCGGTGCTGAGTAACGTGCCGCCTCCAAGCCGGTCGCAGCCGAGATAGGGGAATCTGTGCCGCTCGTGAGACTCATCGTCGTGGTGGTGCTGGCGGCGACTGCTTGCGGCGGTTCCGATGAGGGCAGGGACTCGTCGCCGGAGTTTCACAGCTTGTCGGTTGATGATGCCGACCTCGGTTTGCGCCTCGAGACCGTGTCGATCAATTCCGATCATGTGGACGATTTCCACCGCCACTACGGCACCGCCCTCGAGATCGATACGACTGACGGGTTCACGGCCACCGACGGTGATGGATTTGTGCTGCAGCTCGCCGACACCGCCGGCGGCGTCAACTCAAACGATGGGGTGGTGACGCAGTCAATCGGACTGGCGTGGGAGCGAGCCCCGTTCAGCGGAATCGTCGTCAACGCGGCGACATCGGTAATTGCCGCCGATCCAGCCGAATTCGAGACTCATGCCGTCCTCGGTGCCGGCGATTGCCGAACCCTGACCGCGTGGGATCTGTGGCACCTCGATCCGGCGCCGGACCCGATGATCGGCCGCATCGAGATCCTGCAGCCGACCACCGCAACGATCGCAACGACGATCGTGATCGACTCGGCGTATTGTCCCTAGAGGCTCGGCGCCGGAGAGCTAACTCACCTTCTTGGGCACCGACCCCATGAGCGACAGGATCGGCCGCATGCACTTGTGGCCGAAGTCGGCAGTGGGGCCGAACATGAGCGGGCAGCCCCCGTCGATGACCTGAATGCCGAGCTTGCGACCGGCGGCAGCGGCCTCCGGGGAGACGCTCCCCTTCCCGGGGCCGCGATGCATCCAGACATGGCGGATCCCCAACTCATGGCATTCCTGCACGGTAGCTTCGGCCCGCTCCGGCTTGGTGGCGATGACGACGGCCTCGACACCACCGGGGATCGAAGCAAGGTCGTGGTAGCACTTGTCTCCCTCGACCTCATCGGCGTTCGGGTTGACGGCGAACACGTCGTAGCCGCGATCGCGCAGACGCTGATAGACGGCATTGCTGCCGTGACCTTTCGGGTTGCGCGTCACTCCGGTGACGGCGATACGTTTGTGGGCCAGAAACTCAGAAGCAGCTTCCTTGATGGTGGCCATAGACAGGCTCCTTCCTCAGAACGAGTTCAGGATGCGCCCTTCGCTGGGTCGCCTCAAGGGCCAAAGGTCACACAGTGTCTCAACCGCCGAAATAGTGCGCGACGCTGGCTACCGTCTCGAGCGAAGGGAGGCGCGCTATGCCCCAGCTCTCGAGACGTCGATTCATCGCCACGGCCAGCAAAGGGGCAGCTTCGATCGCGATATTGGGAGTGGCCGCCTGTAACGGCGCCGGCGGAGACGCCACCTCGTCAACTGCCGCCCCCACCACAAACCCGGGCACATCCGCCCCGCCGCAGTCGACCACGAACGCAACCACATCGACGGCCCTGGCGACGTCGGCGCCGCCCGCAACCACGGCACCCACTGTTGGAGAAGCTTTCGTCTGGGAAAGGGTCAATCTCGGGAACGTCTCGGCCTACATCCTCGAGCGTTCCGGCGAGGCGGTACTCGTCGACACCGGTGTCGGGGGCAGCGCCGGGGACATCGAGGAGGCCCTCGGCCGCTTGGGACTGGCGTGGGGGAACCTCGGTCATGTCATCCTGACGCACCGCCACGGCGATCACGTCGGCAGCATCGATGCCGTGCTGGCGGCCGCCCCGGACGCCACCGGCTACATAGGTGAGGGCGACGCCGCCGCGGTGTCCGCCCCCCGGCCGCTGACGATCCTCAACGATGGCGACTCGGTGTTCGACCTCCAGATAATCGAGACACCGGGCCATACCCCCGGGAGCATCAGCGTCTTCGACCCCGTCGGCGGGGTCCTCGTGTCCGGGGACGCCGTCCTGGGCGGCGCCGAGCCCGGGTCCGTCGCCGGCGCCAGCCCGCGGTTCTCCGAGGACATGGCGACCGCCGACCGGTCTGTCGTCGCACTAGCGGCACTGCGGCCGGAGGCGATCCTGCCCGGCCATGGGGAGCCGGTGGACCTGGATGCTGCCACCAAACTCGCTGAACTGGCCGCATCGCTCTGAGGTCCGGGACCTCCGTCGAGCCCTCCTCCTGTATCCATTCTCCCCGCCGATCCGTCTTTGTTGATGAATTGGCTGATGAAAGCTGGAAGGAGAAGCAATGAACTTCATCAACGAAGCTAGCTGGGACCGGATCGCCAGAGTTGTGCTCGGCATCGCACTCCTAGCCCTTGGGTGGGGCGGAGCAATCGGCGGAGGCCTCGGCACGGTATTCAAGTTCCTCGGATTCGTGCCACTGGCCACCGGACTACTCGGTTGGTGCCCCCTCTACGCGATCTTCGGATTCCGTACCGCGGAAGCATCCCGCGAGGCAGTCGAGGCCGGTTGAGTGCGTGAGACACCGCCGCAGCCGACATTGGGCAGGTCCCAGCCGGGGCCTGCCCGACCTGCGTCTCGCTCTGAAGTGCTTCGAAACGGCCCGGCCTGCCCGCAGTGCGGCAATCGCCGCGTATGGGCGAGCTGGGCGGCCGCGGTCGATTCGTGCCCCCGCTGCACATTCGCGCTGAGCCGCCATGGTTGGCTGGCCGCCGTCTGGATCAACATGTGGGTGACGATTGGACTCGTGATGGCATGGATCATCGGCGGGCTCGTGCTCACCGCCGGAGAGGGCCCCTGGTGGGTCACCGGCGGTGGGGTCGCCATCGCCGTCATCGTGCCGCCTCTGTTCCATCGCTACGCAAAGGGGGCAATGTTGCGACTGCTCTTCAAGCTCGATCCTCCTGCGACGCAGAGTCGGGCCGCAAGATGAAACGCTCACTTGGCGGATGGGCCGGAGATCAGCCGACCATCATTGAGGTATGGGCACCATCGTGTGTTGAGTGCCGTGCAATGCAGCCCGACATCGACCACGCGGCGGCCGAGTTCGCCGGATTGGTCCGCTTGGCAACGGTCAACGCGGCGGCAGAACCCGAATTGGCGCGCTCGCTCGGCGCTCTGGCCACACCGACGCTGATCGGCGCCTCGGCGGGCGACGAGATCTTCCGCGTCGTCGGGAGGCGTACCCGTTCCGAGCTCCACGAGTTGTTCCGCGCGGTAGCCGCCGGCACGGCGGCTCCTGAAGTCGGCAGACAGGATCGGATCCTCCGTGTCGGAGCCGGGCTGGCTCTCGTCTTGTTCGGCACGATCTCCGGACCCGTCTGGCCGCTGGTCGGGATCGGAGGGGCCATTGCAGCGTGGGGAGTCGCGTCTCACCGCGGCATCAAGACGTGAGTGACAGCATCAACGACCTCGCAGAACACACGCAACCGCTGTATCGATTCGCCCTGAGCATCACACGGGATCCCGATCTGGCTGCCGACCTCGTCCAGGACACCTTCATGCGGGCGTTGGAGCGGGCCGACCAATACCGAGGCGATGCGCCGGTTCGCGCCTGGTTGCGACGGATCCTCCACAACCTCGCCATTGACCGGGCGCGACGCACCGTTCGCGAGGTGGTTGTCGAAGAAATCGAGGACCGTTGGATGGATGACGGTTATACCGTGGATCCGGTGACTTCTGCCGAGCGCACCGAGACCCGCGAGGAGCTCGAAGACGCCCTGGTGCGACTTCCCTTCATCTACCGAGTGGCTGTTGTGCTCCACGACGTTGAGGGCTGGAGGGTACGTGAGGTCGCCGAGCTACAAGAGATATCACTCCCCGCCGCCAAGCAACGCCTCAGGCGAGGCCGAATGGCACTGGTCAGCGCCCTCGCCGAGGGCCGGGAGCGTCAGAAGCAACTCGAAGGAGTACCCATGCGTTGTTGGGACGCCCGCCAACATGTGTCCGACTATCTCGACGGCACACTGGAGAAGTCAACGGCCCATCTCGTCGAATCGCACCTCGAGACGTGCCCCACGTGTCCCCCGCTCTACGCCGCGCTCGTCGACGCCCACGAGCAGCTCGGCTCGCTGCGCGACTCCGACACGGTGGTGCCACCCGACCTCGACGAACGGATCCGCCGCGTGCTCTCCACTCGCCGGCCCGGAGCGGGCACCGTGCCCGGCCAGTAGTCGACCACGACGCGCCGGCTTGCCGGCTCCGGTCATGGTCGGTATCCTCCGCATACCCCCACCCCCGGTGGGGTGGGAATAGACCGGGGCAGCCGTGGTTGGGAGACAGTGATGAAGCCGGAGCACAAACAATCCGCACTCAACCGACTCAAGACCGTGCGCGGCCACCTCGACGGGGTGATCGGCATGGTCGAGGACGAGCGCTACTGCCCCGATATCATGAAGCAGGTATCTGCGCTGCAAGGGTCTCTCGAGAAGGTAAACCGGGTCTTGCTGCAGAACCACGTCGAAACCTGCGTGCTGCACGCGGTTGCCGAAGGCCGCTCCAGCGACATCGTCGATGAGCTCATGGAGACCCTGCGATACACGCCGGCCGTAACCGGAGCCATCCAACAGGAGGTAGAAGCCACATGACCGACATCACCTTGAGTGTGCCCGAGATTTCGTGCGATCACTGCAAGATGTCAATCGAGGGCGCCGTCGGCGAGCTCGCCGGAGTCGACCGGGTCGAAGTGAGCGTCGATACCAAGATGGTCGACGTTTCGTTCGATTCCCCCACCGATCGCGACGCCGTGGTCGCCGCCATCGAAGAACAGGGATACGCCGTAGCCGCCTCGTGAGTCCCGCGAGGAGAAAGACCGAGCCCCATGAGTGAGAGCGTCGTCTTCGACGTCGAAGGCATGACGTGC
>CAMYJM010000128.1 GCA_947258635.1 uncultured Acidimicrobiaceae bacterium | reverse complement strand
AGATCGAGCCGATCTCGTAAACCGTCTCGGCCGCCGCCGCCACCCCTGAGGCGAGGTCGGCGCTCCCGTAGCCTTTGACGTAAAGGGGGCTCTCGGCACACTGCACCGCGATCGTGACGCCGACGGCGTCCATAGCGGCCATCCCCTCCGCCACCACCTGGTCGAACGCTGCCTCCAGGTCCTCCGGTAACGGCAGCTCGACGAGCCTCGACCCAGTCTGGCGGCAGAGCGGACCGGTCACACTGGCATCTCGAGAAGAGCAGGCGGCGACCAGTATCAGGAGCGCCGAGGCGATGATCATGCGGCGGCACCTCATGCCGATTGCCTCGGGCCACGCCCAAACAACATACTTCGAGGATACGGGGGCGAACCGGTCTTCGGGGAACCATCGCGTTGATCTGGTGGATCAGCCGAGATCCGAGTGGAGACGGCGACCGGATCTCAGATGAGGGAACCGCCCCTCCCTCCGCTTCGTATTGGGTAGACGTACCCGGCCGCGGAGTCAACAGAGACTCCGGCCTGAAGGAGGGACCATGAGGAAGTTTCGGCTCACCACGATCGCGTACCTCGCGATCGTGGTCTTGTTCAGCTCGGTGACCACGGCGCTCGCCGTCCACGAAGACGTGATCGTCGACGAGATACCGGCATCGGATGCCGCGTTCGCGCTCGAGACCGTGGCCACGGGATTCACGTCGCCGGTCTGGGCCATCAATGCCCCCGGCGACAACCATCGGCTCTTCGTGGTCGACCAGGTCGGCACGATCACGGCCATCAAGCTGGATCCCGGCAAGAACCGCACCGTCCCCGACCGGCTCACGGTCCTCGACGTCGGCGCCGATGGCCTTGGCTTGTTGGTGCCCCTCGGTGCATTCGGCCCCGGGTCCTTCGACGAGCGTGGCCTGCTGGGCCTGGCGTTCCACCCCGAGTACCGGAAGAACGGGCTCATCTACACCTATACGTCGGAGCCGGCCTCGGGCCCGGCCGACTTCTCGACGATAGCCATCAATTTCGGTCCGGACGCCATGTTGTACATCGCCGTCGGTGATGGTGGTGCGGCCGACGACCAGGGCGACGGACACGCGGCCGGTGGCAACGGGCAGGACCTCAGCGACGGCAACGTCTTGGGGAAGATCCTGCGGATCGATCCAATGGGGGCGAATTCGGCCAACGGTGCATACGGGATCCCGGCAGACAATCCCTTTGTCGGCGACCAAGGCGCCGATGAGATATTCGCCTACGGGTTCCGCAACCCGTACCGATTCTCATTCGACTCCGAAACGGGTCGCTTGATTGCCGCCGACGTCGGTCAGAACGACATCGAAGAGATCGACGTCGTCGTCAGCGGAGGCAACTACGGCTGGCCGGTGAAGGAAGGCAGCTTCCTCTTCGACATGAACGGAAGCGAGCGCGGTTTCACGACTGACTTCTCGCCCGGGGTTCCGGCCGGCATGATCGACCCGGTCGCTGAGTATGACCATGATGAAGGTATCTCGGTTACCGGTGGATTCATGTACCGGGGCAATAAGGTCGAGGCGCTCCGCGACTCGTACGTGTTCGGCGATTGGCTGAGACGGTTGTTCCACCTGACGAGCGACGGTTCGATCGCGGAGCTCAACCCGGTTGGGCCGACCGGCCTCGAGGTGCAGATCACGGGCTTCGGCCAGGACCGCCGCGGGGAGCTATACGTCCTGGGCCAGCCGGGATTCACTCCGGTGGGCACCGCCGGAGTCGTAATGAAGATCGTCGACCCGTAAACAACGAAGATCGGTGACGGCGGCCGTATCGCAGTCGGCCGACCGAGTGGCCACGGTGGGGTCCCCGGCCCGGGGACCCCACCCGGCCGCCTCGCCCGTCACTAGCTGCGCCGGAGCGATAGGTTGTTGGGGAAAAGGTCCGTGGCGACAAGGGAGGTGGCGGGTATGGCCGCGTTTGCGAAGTACGACGGGATCGACGGCGAGTCCCAAGATGCCAATCACGACAAGTGGATCGACGTTCTGTCGCTCGACTGGGGGGCCCACCGGCCGGGGGGCGGCTCCACTGGACAGAGCCGGCGCCGCGGAGCCGCCATCGTCGAGGACATGGTGCTCACCATCGACTACGAGAAGGCTTCACCGAAGCTCCTGGAGAAGTGCCTCAAAGGTGAGGTGATCCCCAAGCTCGAGATCGAGCTGACTGCCACGTACGGAGGCGCCCGGGCTACCTACCTCAAATACGAGATGCAGAACGTGATGATGACCTCCTATCAGATCAATGCCTCAGGCAACGACGAGGCGGGCCCGCCCACCGTGGTGGTTGGCAACAACTTCGAGGTAATCAAGGTGACCTACACCGAGTTCGACAGCGCCGGCTCGAGCCAGGGCAACGTCGAGACCGAGCACAAGGTCGAGCGGGAGCCGGCGGGGTCGAAGAAGAAGAAAAAGAAGAAGAAGTAGCTGCGGCACCGACGGCGTAGATCCATCGGCCCGCCGCCTCCGGCCTCCGGGGCGGGATCGCGACGAGTGGGCCAAACCCCCTTCGCACCGAGTTCGATGTCCCACGGGGCAAAGATATCGAAGTCGGCGACCCATGCCAGCGCGATACCGAGCGCAACGACCGCAATGGCCCACAGTTCGTGGAACGCGGGCGGCGGCCGGCATGAGGTGATGGGGGACAATAGAGGGCGCGCCCGGCAGACTGAGGTGCAGGAGGTGACGGCCCATGGACAAGCCGATCCGGCTCGGCAAGGCGGCACTGGCCGTCGTCGCCGCCGCCATCGTCGGCGCCGGTCTCATTGCATTCTTCAGCTCTTCCGACGATGGCCCCGATCCCGGGGCCGTGCCGACGTCCGCTACCGCGCCGCCTGCTGATCCGGCGTCGGTCGCCCAGCAATTCCTGGCGGCCTGGGCGGCCGCGGACGGGGCGACCGTTCAATCTCTTGTCGCCGCGCCCCAGCTGGGCGCCGACGTTGCCATCGCCGACTGGTGGGCGCAGCTCGAGGTGGCAGAACTCGACTTCGTCGCCGGCGAACCCGAAGTTGGCGCCGGCACGGCGCGCGTCCCTTTCCGAGCGACCGTCGCCATCGGCGACACAGGAGAATGGGTCTATGAATCCGCTCTCCAGTTGGTGCTGCAAGGTGGCAGCTGGCTCGTGGATTGGGCCCCGGCAGCCATCTATCCGTCACTCACCGGCGGCGATCGGCTCGAACTCCTGGAGGAGTGGCCGGAGCGGGCGCTGATCACCGACGTCGCCGGCCGGGCGATGGTGCAATCGGCACCCAAGGTGGTCGTCGGTCTCATCCCGGAGAGGGTGGCGTCGCGCCCCGAGGTGGCGGCCGCCATGAAGGAGCACCTCGACGTCTCCGGCGACACGATCGACGCCGTCCTCGATCGACCCGGCGTGCAGCCCGACTGGTTTCTCCCGGTCGCCAATGTCCCCCGGGAGGCCTACGTCGACATCCGGCCCGCCCTCTACCCGGTTGCCGGCATCGCCTTCCGGCTCACCGAGGGCCGGATCCCCATTGAGGGCTCCCCGGCGGCGCCGCTGCTGGGCACAACGGGTGAGATCACGGCCGAGCTGCTGGCCGAGCTCGGCCCCCCGTACGCGGCCGACTCAATCGTCGGCAGATCAGGTCTCGAACGCGCCTTCGAGGCCCAGCTGGCGGGCACTCCGACGAAGACCGTCGTGCTCCGGCGTGAAGACGGTTCTACGGAGACGCTGATGTCGTTTCCCGGAGTGCCTCCAGCCGACCTGCCCACCACGCTGGACTTGGACATACAGCGGGCGGCAGAGTCTGTGCTCGCCACGAGTGATCTGCCGGCATCGCTCGTCGCCATCGACATCCCGACGGGAGCAATACGGGCGGTCGCGAGCACTCCCGCTACCGGATTCAACCGGGCGGTCGGCGGGCGGTATCCACCAGGCTCGACGTTCAAGATCGTCGTCGCGGCCGCCCTCCTCGGCAACGGAATGACGCCGGATACACCGGTGGCGTGTCCCCGCCAGATCGACGTCGACGGAAGGATCTTCACCAACGCCGATGACCTGCCGGCGGCGATGAGCTTGGAGGACGCCTTCGCCCTCTCCTGCAACACGGCGTTCATCGAGATGGCGATGGAACTGGGCGCCGACGCAATCGCGGCGACCGCGGCGAGGTTCGGCTTTGCGGGCGAACTCGACATCGGCATTGCGGCCGCCGATGCCTCGCTGCCGCTGCCGTCGAGCCGGGTCGAGTTGGCGGCCACGGCGATCGGGCAAGGTGAGTTACTGGCCAGCCCCCTGAATCTCGCCGCCATGGTTGCCGCGGCTGCCTCCGGAACGTGGCGCCCGCCGAGCCTGATCGCCGGCACCCCGGCCGCCGCCGAACCGGAGCTGGCGCCGGAAGCTGTCGCCGATCTGAACTCCATGTTGGCCGCGGTGGTCGGGCGCGGCACGGGCCGCCTCGCCGCTGTCGAGGGGCTCGAAGTCGCCGGGAAGACCGGCACCGCCCAGTCCCCCGCGGGCGGCGAGGCGGGAACCGTGGCCTGGTTTGTCGGCTACGCCGCGGACCTCGCCTTTGCGGTGAGCGTCGAGGGGGGCGCCTCGGGCGGTGCCACCGCCGCGCCGATTGCGGCCGAGTTTCTGCGAAGAGTCCAGGCTGCGGGGCCCGAGGCGCTGCCCGAGTGTGTCGCCGCCGGGTCGGATTGGGTCACCTTTCAAGGTGACAATACGAGATCGGGTTGTTCCCAGGCTGCCGGCATAGTCGAGCCGGTCAAGCGGTGGCAAGCCGAGGTGGGCATTTCCGGATGGTTGAACAGCCCGATCGTGGCCGAGGGCCTCGTCGTCGTGGGGAGTGCCGGTACCAGGCGCGCTGGCGGTGACGCTGGTGACGGCGTCTACGCGCTCGATGTCGGCGACGGCGAGCGGCGCTGGTTCTTCCCCACCGCCAACGACGTGAACGGTGTCGCCGGCGCCGACGGTGTTGTCGTGGCGACAGGTGACGAGGGCAAGGTGTGGGGTATCGATCTCCGCACCGGTGAGGGGATCTGGAGTTTCACTGCCGAGGGGCCCGTCTTCACGAACCCCCTCATCGTCGGGGACCTGGTCGTCGTGGGTGGTGTATCCGGCGTGCTGTGGGCTATCGGCACCGACGGTTCCCCGCGATGGCAGGCTCAGCTCGACGGGGCCATCAGGGGAGGCGCCGCATCGGATGGCCGAATGGTGTTCGCGGTCAGCGAGCACGGCGACGCCGCAGCATTCACACTCGACGGATTCGAGATGTGGCGGACTCGCATCGAATACGAAGCCGGTCCGGGAAACGACTCCGATCTAGTCACGACGCCGGTTACGGTCTTTGCCGCTCCCACAGTCGCCGGCGACAAGCTCGTCGTCAGCTTCGGCGTCGCCGGCGGTGCCGCTCCACCGGCGGCAGTGGGGCTTGATCGCTTTGTCGGCACGATCGCCTGGCAAGGCTCCGACCCGGACCAGCTACTCGGCACCGGGGGCAACGTTCGCAGCTCCGCCGCCAGATACGAGGAGTCGCTCCTCATTGCCGGCTCGCGGGGGACGGGTGTTCAGGCAATTGACGGCGCCGGCCGGGCCATCTGGGACGGTAACAGCGGCGTCGGCTGCGAGCGGCAATGGGCGTCGCCGGTCGTTGTCGGCGATTTGGTGGTGCTGCCCCGCCCGGATGGCGCCCTCTACTCGTTCAATGCCGCCACCGGAGCCCTCTTGTGGCGATTGCCATTGTCGGGCCCGGCAGAGTTCCCCCCTCCATCGGGGTGTACCGACGGCGTCACCACCGTCAGCGACGGGTTCGAGCTCCACGCCTCGGCCGCCGTCGCTCCCGACGGGACGATCATCGTGGCCTCGACTTCCCAATTCATCTATGCCATCGGCGACGAGCGGTGACCGGGTCCATCCCGGCACCTTCCCCAGACGCGGCTCCTCGCAATCCCACAGCTGCGCCGCGAGTGTCTAGACAGAACGGCACTGGACGAGATGATGCTGCGCCAATCGACCGTTTGTGCCGATAACTCACTCTGAGTGGTTAGGGGGCTGATGAGAAATCCATTCGTGAGGCAGAGAACGGCAGGTGCATCGAATCGACGGGCGCTGTTCGTCGCAATTGCCACTTTGGTGGCCACTGTTCCCCTCTTAGCGACGCCGGCACTGGCCGGCAAGCCCGCCAAGAACTCGCCTCCTCCCGATTCGTCGGCCAGCTTCAAGTCCGTTGCTACGGCGCGTGACTACGTCGCCAGCGGCGCAACTCTGGATCTGGCCGTTCCGGACGATGTGGTCGCCGGTGACTTCCTGATCGCCCAGGTGGCCTACAGCGCCGCCGGCACCATCGATGCGCCCAGCGGCTGGAACGTGATCGACGTGGCCACTCACCCGTCCAAGCCCATCATGCAAGGGCTGTACTGGCGCACCGCCACTGCCGACGAGCCCGGGCACTATGGGTTCACTCTCACGAGCGGGAAGAACGACACCGCCGCCGGCGCTATCGCGGCCTACACCGACATCGACGGGAACGACCCCATCGATGCCTTCGGCAGCGACACCACTGCCAGTACCTCTCTCGTGGCACCCTCCATCTCGACCAGCCATGCGGACACCACATTGATTGCGTTCTTCACCGTGCGCGACAACGGCTCCATCACTCCTCCCGCCGGGACGACGGAACGCTGGGACGTCTCCAGCGACGCCGGTGTCGGCGCCATCGGCGAAACCGTGGCCGCGGCGTCTGACGAAGTGGTCGCGGCGACGGGCGCCACCGGTTCCCGCACCGCCTTCGCAGATGCGAGCGACGGTGGCATCGGACATCTGGTCGCACTCCGCCCCACGGCCCCATCGACCAGCCCCGGACCGTTCGTTCAGTGGGAGGACGCGTCGGCCCTCCATGGATTGCCGCCGGGCCAGCACAGCGGATCGATGTCGTGGATCACAAACCAGATCACCGGTGCCGACGAATTCTGGAAGGCCGGCTTTGACGGGTCGGGTGTCGATATTGCCCTGATCGATACCGGTGTGGTGCCGGTGGACGGCCTCACTTGGCCCGGCAAAGTGATCAACGGACCCGACCTTTCCTTCGAATCTCAGGCCGACAACCTTCGCTACCTCGATACATTCGGCCACGGCACGCATCTCGCCGGGATCATCGCCGGACGGGACAATGCCGACTCCGAGTTCTCCGGGATGGCTCCCGGGGCCCGCATCGTCAACGTCAAGGTCGCCGACTCCCAGGGCGCCGCCGACGTGTCGCAGGTGATCGCGGCGATCGATTGGGTCGTCGTCCACCGCACCGACAATGACTTGAACATCCGTGTCATCGCTCTGGCGTACGGCACCGACGGCGTGCAGCCGTACCAGGTCGATCCGCTGGCCCATGCGGTTGAGCGGGCCTGGCATGCCGGCATCGTGGTCGTCGTGGCGTCGGGCAACGACGGCAACTCGGCACTTTTGCGCAACCCGGCCATCGACCCGTACGTGATCGCGGTCGGGGCCGCCGAGAACGACTCGAACCAGATCTCCGGCGTCGCTGCGTTCTCCAACTGCGGCACGTCGGATCGCTTCGTCGACGTCGTCGCCCCAGGCCGCTCGGTGCTCAGCTTGCGCAGCCCTGGATCGTATGCCGATCAGCACTACCCGGAGGCCGCAGTAGCCGGCAACTACTTCCTGGGTTCGGGCACCAGCCAGGCCGCCGCCGTCGTGGCCGGAGGCGCCGCCCTGATCCTCGATCAGCGGCCCGAGCTCAATCCTGATCAGGTCAAGGCCTTGATCATGGACACCGCCGAGTACGTCCCGGACGCCGACTTCAAATGCCAGGGAGCCGGCTCGCTCGACCTGGCAGCGGCCGAGAAGGCTCGCACCCCGCAGGCCAACTCCGCCGACCAGACCTACGAGGAATCCGACGGGTCCGGCAGCCTCGAGGCGGCCCGCGGCACCAATCACGTCTCCGACGAGGGCGTGGCCCTTGCCGGTGAGATCGACATCATGTCGAGCCCATGGACCGGCTACTGCACCGGTGGTACCTGCGTCCCGACCCTGTGGAACGGCGGCGACTTCAACGGCGCCAGCTGGAGCGGGGCCTCCTGGAGCGGGGCCTCCTGGAGCGGCGCCT
>CAMYJM010000127.1 GCA_947258635.1 uncultured Acidimicrobiaceae bacterium | reverse complement strand
GACCACGACCACGGTGCCACCCACAACCACCACCACCACCACCACGACCACGGTGCCACCCACAACCACCACCACCACCACGACCACGGTGCCACCCACAACCACCACCACCACCACCACGACCACGGCGCCACCCACAACCACGACTACGACAACAGCGCCACCCACGACCACGACGACGGTGCCGCCTGGTGAGATCGCGATATGTCATGTGACGAACTCGGCGAAGAACCCGTACGTCGTGATCACGGTCGAACCCGACGCCTTCGATGGCAACGGGAAGAGCGATCATCGCCATCACGTCAGCAAGGACGGCCGAGTGGATGTGCTCTTCGTCGACGGAGAGTGCCAAGTCGACCATGGTCTGAACAGCGCCACCCTCGCAGGGCTGCGCATGGTGTTCGAGCATCGTCCTGTCCAGTTCAGGCCGCTGGACAACCATGCCATAGCTCAGCTGAGGGCCTTCATCTACGGCCGCTGAGGCCTTAGCAGCGCAGGGAACGGCGCGTCGGTCGACGGCTGTTTCGGCCATCGACGCGAGGGTCCGGTATGCCCGCTAGCCGATGCCGGCGAGAGCGGGGATCCATGACTACATGGCATCGTTCGAGGAGAACGACTGATCAGAGGCGGTGAGCCGGTGGGGCCTCCGGCCCGGTTGGGGGAGAGATTGCCGATCTGCACGAGTCGGGTCAAGCCGGCCGGGTAGGCAGCAAGCGACGCCGCCTACGATCGCTTCATTAGAGATTGGGTTGATAGTTGTCCGCCACGGCGGCCGGCGAGCCACCGCCTAGCGAACGAAACCCCCGCTCACGCAGGGGCTTCGAATCCCCAACCTTCTGATCCGTAGATCTCCAAGCCGTGTCCGTCGGGGTCCGCATGCGTCCACACAGCCCGAAACGCAAGGGTTCCGATTCCACTGGCGTCCGCAGCCGTTTCGTATCGGCCCTAAGCAATGCAAAGGATCCAGTACCTCTGAGTCATGTCCTGTTGCATGGATTTGGGGTGCAATCGGGTTGCAGTTCCGGGCTGTCGAGACGCCGCCATGTGTGCCTGTTTGATTATGGTGGTGGTGCTGCGGTGCGATATCGGCGTCCACGCTTGGCCGGCTCCATCAGGCTCCAGTCTTGTTCAGGGTCCAGCGTCGTGCGTGGTCGCAGAACCGCCATTATCCCGCGCTAACGATGTAACTGGTGCTGTTCCCGCCGTTGAGCCGGAACGTGACGACGTAGTCGCCGGCGACGTCCGGGTCTGTCGTGAGCGTCGTGATCAGAATGCCGACCGGCAGCGATGTCACCGCAGACGTGCCGAGGATCGAGGATCCATCAGTCGACAGCGCGTGCTCGTCGGCTCCATCAGGTGCCGTGATGGAGACGTGGCCGACCGTGCGACCGTCCTTAACAAGACGTCCGTGTCCCGCGTTGGTCATTTCCACACCAACACCTACCAGTGGATTGACATCTCCATCTGCCACTGAACTCTGCTTGTCCCAGAGATACAGCCCGACGTCGAGCGAGTCATCTCCCGCCGCAACCGTCTGGTACAGGGGGTTGTTGAATGGCGGTGGCGGCCCGCCGCCGCTGAATACGCTGACGATGTCGATGCTGCGTCGCGCTTTCGGGATGATGCGAAGCTTTGCTGTGCCTGCCAGCAGTTCTGCGACTTCCGGATCGGGTTGGATGGTGACCTCCACGTCGTACAACCCCGGGCCGGGATTGCGGAACCCATTGAGCACCAGGTGGACCTGCTTCGGTCCGGGCCCTGCCGCGCCAACGAGATAGTCGTCTGTCAGCGTGATCGTTACCGTCGTATCATTGACACTCGCGACCCATGGGAACAACGGTGGGGGCGCAGGGGGACTCTGCGGCCAGCCCTGCAAGATCGCAGGCTGCACCGCACCAGCCCCGGTGTTGACGAAGTCGTCAGGGAACGCAATCGTGATTGTGGCGTCTTTCTTCAGGCTGATACCGGGGATTGCCGGATCCGGGTCCACGAATGTGAACACGACATCGGTAATCTCGCCCGCAGCGGTGCCGTCCGGCGCCACCACCGCCTTGGCGACAGTGATCGTCAGCGTGTGTTGACCGTTTGCGCCGGCCGCCGGTGTCACGAGTGCCATGGCGAGTGCCACGACAGAAAGCAGAAGTGCGTAACGCCGCATGTTGTTCCCCTCTCGGATTCCCCACCGCCCTGTGTGGGCGGATAGACAATAGTGCCGGTACGCACTCTCCATTCGACGCTAACTGTCAGAGTTCGGACAGAGTGAGGACGAAACCCCCGCACACGCAGGGGCTCGCAAGCAACGCGAAGCGTTGCCGCACGCCCGGAGGGACTCGAACCCCCCCAACCTTCCAATCCGTAGATCTACAAGCGCCGTCCACAGCCGTCCACACAGCTCGAAACGCAGCGGTTCCGATTCCACCGGCGTCCACAAACCGTCCACGGCGGTCCACAGGGAATGGCTCCCAACTTGGCTCCCAAGCCAAGGCGCTGACCGGCGTTGTACAACGAGAGACGCCGGCTTCCACGACGGCCCACAAGATGCCGCGGCATGTATCCCTTGGTGGGCGTCGGAGTGCGAGTCCTCCCAGCAGGCCATGGTTAGTCCCGAAACAAGCTGGGAACTTCAGTGACCGATGTCGTGGTCGCCGGCCTCTACGAGACCGCTTTCGTATGCGAAGACGACGGCTTGGGCACGGTCGCGCAAGCTGAGCTTGGTGAGGATGCTCGATACATGAGACTTCACGGTGGCCGCGCCTATAAAAAGCTCATCGGAGATCTCGGCGTTGCTGGAGCCCCGAGAGATCGACCGCAGCACCTCGCGCTCGCGGTCGGTGAGACGTTCCAGGCGACGCGATACCACCGTATCGACGGCGAGACGCTCGGCGAAACGACCGATGAGCCGACTGGTGATGGAGGGGGCCAGCAGGGCTCCTCCATCGGCCACCGTGCGAACCGCGGTGACGAGTCCCTCGGGTGGGATGTCCTTGAGCACGAACCCGCTGGCGCCGGCCCGGAGGGCCTCATACACATATTCATCAGGGTCAAAGGTTGTCAGGATCAGAACCCGCACCGGCCAGTCGGACTCCTTGATGATGCGTGTTGTCGCCTCGAGGCCGTCCATCTCGGGCATACGGATATCCATGAGGATGACGTCGGGGCGATGGGTCCGGGCTGCCTCGATGGCTTCGAGCCCGTTACCTGCTTCGGCTACGACCTCGATGTTGTCTTGATGATTGAGGACCATGGCGAACCCGCCACGCACTAGTGCCTGATCGTCCACGACGGCGACACGAATGGTCATGTCTGTTCCTTCCCGATGGGCAAACGGGCGTCGACGTGGAACCCACCGTCGGGACGCGGGCCGGCATCGAAGCTGCCGCCCAATAGCAGCGCCCGTTCACGCATGCCCACGATCCCGTGACCCGACCGGGGCAAGATGGTGCCCCCACTACCGGTATCGACCACTTCGATGACGACCGCGTTGTTGTCGGTGCTCAGCCGCACCTCGGCGCGAGCGCCGGGGCCGGCGTGCTTGAGCACGTTGGTCAATGCCTCCTGGATGATGCGGTACCCGGACAAGTCCACGCGGGCCGGTACATCGGTTGGCACGGCGTCGGCCGTGAGCGACACGTCCAACCCGGCACCTCGGAGCTGTTCGACGAGCCGGGGTACCTCTGCGAGACCCGGCAGCGGCCCGGGCCCGTTGCCATCGGTTCCGGGTCGCAGCACACCGAGCAGGTGGCGTAGCTCGCCGAGTGCTTCGCGTCCCGCCTGTTCCACCGCCTCCATCGCCCGCAACGCAGCCGCCGGGTCGTCGGCGGCCACCGTCTTTGCTGCGCCGGCTTGTACCGTCATCAGGCTCACCCGGTGGGCGACCACGTCGTGGAGCTCGCGGGCAATACGGGCTCGCTCCTCGGCTACCGCGCGCTGCGCGTCCGCCACTCTTTCCCGCTCGAGGTGTGCCGCCCGCTCCTGGACAATGGTCAAGAACTCGCCGCGGATCCGGACACGCCGACCGACGTACCACGGCAGTGCGGCCATCACGAGATCGAGCCCGATTACCGCCGCCGTTTCGGCGCCGCTGAGCGCGCTGACCCCCACCAGCGCCAGGATGACGGCTACTCCCCCGAAGCTGTATCGGTCATCGGCAACATGCCGGCCGACGCTATAAAGCGAGACCAGGATGGCGATCCCGGGCTCACCGGGATAGCTGGCACCTGCCCAGAAAAGCGATAGCACCAGGCCCACACCAAGCACAACCAGCGGATGCCGCCTGCGCCAGTAGAGCACCGCGCTGCCCGCAGCCAGCACGAAGTAGGCAGCGATCGGGAAATCGCCGACCAGGCGAAGCGTGAAGTCCTCTACGTTCGCAACGTCCTCGAAAGACGCGAAGAGTAGGTCCACGGTGAACACGACGATGGCGAGGGCGGCGTCTGCCATACGTGGCCAGCGAGTGAACGGGCCCCGCAGCGGGCGGGGAACGCCGTCCGGCGGTGGTATCGAGTCGAGGGGCGTGCTGTCCACCATTGCTAGATCATGACACAGCGAGTGTCGCGGCGAGGGCGCGAGCGGTTCATTGCTCCAACCTACGCCGGAAAGCGCCCCAGGGTCATCCGCCTGCAGGCGGATTCGGGTCCCCGCCTCCGGGGGGAGATTGCTCCACGCCCGGCCCGGCCCAACCCGCCCGCAGGGGGAGCTACCGATCGTTCCCGGGGGCGGCGACGCCGGTGCCGCTATGCCATACGTTCGACTCAATGCCAGCCAGACAAGGAGTCGAAATGAAACGGGCATTACGTACATTGAGCATCACAGTTGTAGCGATCCTGGCCTTGGGCGTTGCTGCGTGCGGCAGCCCAGGATCTCAACCGGAACCACCGCCCACCACACACGGCCCGGCCGGCAATGCCGACGCCCCGGCTGGCGGCCCCGGCATCCATGCCGGCGGCGGATCACCGGCTATCGCATACGTGCCGGTCACCATCGGCGCCATCGGTGTCACCTCGGTCACCCCACGAGGATCGACCAAGACGCCCGAGGGAGGGTTCGCATACCAATCCGCCGAATTCGGCTTCGGCAAGATCGCGCTGAGTCTGACTTCGAGCCCTGAAGACGACGGTTTCACGCTGCTGGACCAGCGGCCAGCCGGCGGTCGCGAATGGAGCATGTACCAAGCCGAAGCCGACGAGCTCTCCATTCGCCTCGCGGTTACCGAAATCGGAGAGATTGCCTACTACGTGGAGCTCCATGCCTCGCCGACCCTGATCGAGGAGTATGTCGAGTCGGTTCTGCTACCGGCGCTGGACGCCTTCTCGGTCGACGAGATCGCCGACACCCACGTGGTGCCGCCGAATAGCGACCTCCAAGAGCTGCTCGAGGCCCTCGTTGCCGGCAGCGATCTCCCAGCTCTCGGCGTCACGGTGTTCGATGGCGAGAGGATCATCGAGGCTTCAATCATCGGAGTCCGCCGTAGCGGAGACCCCACCCCGGTCGAGGCGACCGATCTCTTCCACATCGGCTCGAACACGAAGGCAATGACCGCCACCCTGGTCGCCACCTATGTCGATGAAGGGGTGATCTCTTGGGAGACGACGGTTGAGGACATCGTCGGAGACGAGATGTCCGACCTCGACGATGGCCTGGCGCAAGTCACGCTCCGCAAGCTGCTGAGCCACACGTCTGGACTCGACGACGAAAAGGCGTTCGCCGCCCTTTCCGGAATCGACGACGGCGTGCCAGTCACCGAGCAGCGGCTCGAGGTGGCCACGATCACCCTGGCGCAGCCGGCGCACCATCCCGCGGGCGAGTACATGTATTCGAACGTTGGCTACACCATCGTCGGTGCCATGCTCGAGGAAATCACGGGCGCATCGTGGGAGGAACTCATCGAGGCACGCGTGTTCGAAGTCCTGGGCATGGACAGCTGCGGCTTCTACGCACCGGGAACTCCAGGTGAAGTCGATCAGCCTTGGGGACACGCCGATGAACGAGAGGGCCAACCGCTGGATCCCGGCGATCGTGAGGCCGATCTCCCGAAGGCGATCGCACCCGCCGGACTGGTGCACTGCAATATGTCGGACTGGGCGATCTTCCTGCAATCCCAGCTCCGCGGTTTCCAGGGCAGCGACACCGAGCTGATAAGCCCCGACGCGTTCGTGGCGCTGCAGACGCCGGCAGACGGCTCGGACTATGCGTTGGGCTGGGGAACTATCGACGCACCGAACGGGCTTGTCCTCACCCACAACGGCAGCAACCACCGGTTCACGTCAGAAGCGTGGCTGGTACCCGGCGAGGACTTGGGCGTCCTGGTGGTTACAAACCTGGGCGTCGAGATGGCGTCCCCGACGATCAGCCGTGTGGTAGAGACGATGTTGGTGCGCCACATAGCTCCCGATGCCGGTTAGGTGACCGAGGGGCTTTCGACCGTCGACCCTCCACCCACCGTCGTTGATGATCCAGATCGGCTTCCAACGCCGATCTGGATCATCTGTCGGTCGAGACGCTTGGGATAGAGGGCGAGGCGTACCTGGCGAACAACTTCCCACCTTGCGACCAGGGTTAGGGCGTTGATTCAGCAATCCCGAAGTCGACCAACGACCAGTAGCTGAAAGCAAGAACGGCAAATCATCTCCAGGCTGTTCCGGAGTCGTTAACACAACGAAACCCCCGCACACGCAGGGGCTTCGCAAGCAACGCGAAGCGTTGCCGCACGCCCGGAGGGGCTCGAACCCCCAACCTTCTGATCCGTGGTCAGTGCGGAGCGGTTTGGATGACCTCGACTTTCATCCAGAATCGTGCGCTGGCCTGCCGATTTGCCTCTGGTTGGGTTGTGTCGTCTCGCATCAGTTTTCATCGTCCCGCGGCCCAGCCGCGGCCCAGAGCGACGCGACGCTGTCGTCTGTTGAGCCTCAGCCGGTGTCTTCGAAAGGATCGGGGATCGGTTTGCGTTCCTCCTGGATTCGCCGGTTGAGGTCCTGAAGGCGCTCACTAGCCACGTAGTAGCGGCCGCGCCGATCTCCAACGGCTCGGAGCAGTCCGACCTCGACGAGCTTCTTCAGGTCGGAGGTGGCAACCCGTTCGCTCACGTCG
>CAMYJM010000126.1 GCA_947258635.1 uncultured Acidimicrobiaceae bacterium | reverse complement strand
CTGTACCGCTCGGCACGGCAAGCCGAGGCGCTTCGCGCCGGCTGGGATCTGCGTCACCGGCTCGCCGAGGAATTCGGAATCGAGCCATCAGCCCGGATCCGGCGGCTCGAAGACCGCATCTTGGTGCAGGATCCCGGGTTGGAGGTCCTCTCGGCGCGGCACCGGCCGGGTGGGTAGCGTCGACGCATGAGCGAGATCAGCGGCAGGTGCGACGAACGGTTCACCGCTTTGGGCGACATCCTGGCCGCCCAGCTCGATTCGAGAGCCGATCTCGGGGCGTCGGTGGCGCTCACGATCGACGGGGAGATGGTTGTCGATATGTGGGGCGGCTGGGCCGATCACGAGGAGACGGTGCCGTGGGAGATGGACACGATCACCAACGTGTGGTCCACGACCAAGCCCATGACGAGTCTGTGTGCGCTCGTGCTCGTCGAGCGCGGGGAGCTCGACGTTTTTTCCCCGGTCGCCCGGTATTGGGGCGAGTTCGCGGCCAACGGCAAGGAGGCCGTGCAGGTGCGCCACCTGCTGGCGCACACTTCGGGGGTCCCCGCATGGGAGCAGCCGGTCGTCCTCGACGACCTCTACGACTGGGACAAGGCGGTGGCGATGTTGGCTGCCCAGGAACCGTGGTGGGAGCCGGGTAGGGCCTCGGGTTATCACAGCCTCAACCAGGGTCATCTGGTCGGCGAGGTCATCCGCCGTATCACCGGCAGATCTCTCGGCACGTTCTTCGCCGAGGAGATCGCAGGTCCGCTCGGTGCCGATTTCCACATCGCAGCCGCGCTTCAACAGATCCTTGACCTCGTCCCAGCGCAGGTTCGGGTTGCGCCCCAACACCAATGCCGCCACGCCGGCGGCCCCTGGACAAGCGCTCGACGTTCCGCCGAAAGCGTCCGTGTAGTTCCCCGAAGCGTCGCCCCCGGCCCCTCCGGGGTTGTAGCCCGTGTTTCCGGACCGGTCGGTGGTCCAGATCCAATCGATTGTGGCGAATGGGGGCGAGGTGCCGGGCGTGAGCCTGCTGTCGCCCGGCACGATCGACCTCATCTTCGAGGAGCAATCCAACGGTGTCGATCTGGTGCTGGGTTTCCCTCTCCGCTTCGGGATCGGCTACGGCCTCGTGAACGAGACCTTCCCGCACATCAACCATGGACGCACCGACGGCAAGGTGTGCTTCTGGGGCGGCTGGGGTGGGTCGTCCGTCATCGTCGACGTCGATCGCAGACTGACCTTCGCCTACGTGATGAACAAGATGGCTCCCGGGCTGCTGGGGAACCCGACCGGCAAGGCGCTGGCGGCGGCCATGTACGACATCGTGGGATAGGGAGAGCCGGCACTCGTTCCCGCGGATCTCCCGAGATTGTGTCACGCGTGATCCCTATTGTGAGGACAGTTGCGAGGAGGGATCTGTGCGCATTCAGACCGGTCAGCTGGTGAGCCTCGGCTACGGCAAATATGTCCGCTCCGACGAAGTCGTTGCCATCGCGCCGATCATCGAGGGTCGGGGCCCGGGGAAGCGCACGCTGGTCTGGGTCCGCGGCGTCGCCGATCCCATCGAGGCGTCGCGCGCCGAGGGCTCGATAGTGGACGACCTCGTCACGCCGGCCGAAGAGGCGGTGCGGATGCGGCAACAGCGGGCGACGCTGTCACGATTGGCGGCGTCGATCGACAAGGTGTCGCCGGCCCTGCGCCGCGTGATCGTCGAGGAGAGCGACGTCGATCTTGCCCAGCTTGCGGACGAAGCGAGGCAAGTCCTCGGCTAGGCGATTGCGTCACGGGGACAGGTCGAACCAACGGTCGAGCAGCCCGGTCCACTCGGCTGCGGCCACGGGCTCCTCGGTCCACTCTCCGTTGCGGCGGAACTTGATGCGGTCGTGCAGCAGCGTCACCCGGTCGGGCCCGCCGTCGAGCAACCGGGTGGCGAATGGGGTTTCCGTCCACCGGCTGGTCGGCTGCGTCTGCAGCTTGCGCGACGACTGATCGAAGTCGGCCGGCACCCGCGGTGTCGCGTCGAACCTGAACTGGGGCACCGGCGTCTCGGCGGCGTCAAAGGCGAGCAGCGTCGTCTCGTCGCCATCGAAGGCCAACCCGTACCAACCGGTGCCGCCGTCGTGGGGGCCCTCCGAGTCGAGAGGCAGTGGCTTGATGAACGAGTCGCCGAAGCCGACGTCGACCAGATAGGGGCGCTCCAGCTGCACCCGCAGCGTCAGATGGTCGGGAACCGGAAAGGCGGCCACGTCTCCGAACAGCACCTCGGCGCCGAGGCGCGTCAACGGATAGCCGAGCGCCTCGAGCAGAGCGCCGAACGCGCCGTTCAGCTCGAAACACCAACCGCCGCGGCCCCGGTCGACAATCTTGGGTACCGACCACTCCGGCGTCGTTTCGACGCCGCGGCGATGGAAGACGTGCAGGTTCTCGAACGGTACCCACGTGAGGTGGGCGCGCTGCAGTCTCTCCAGGTTGTCCAGAGTTGGTTCGATCGGGCCGGCCAAGCGGATCCGCGACAGGTAGGCGGCAACGTCCATCATCACGATTCTGGCATGGGCGTCGGCGGCGTCACCCGGAGCGCATCAGCTGCGGACGCGTTTCTGATCCGGGTCGTACAGTGGGCGCAGCGAGGCCCGGGCCGGGTAGCGGGTGCCGGCGACGTCGACCTCCCAGGTGGCTTCGTCCAGGTAGGCCTGCGAGACCGGTTCGCCGGCTTCCAGCATCGCCAGCCCGACGGCCCCGCCCAGAGTGAAGCCGTAGGACGCCGCCCGGATGTAGCTCACCGGCTCGCCGTTGCGGTGGACCACCTCGGCGTGGAACAGCAGCGGCTCGGGGTCGGTCAGCAGGATCTGGGCCAGCCGGCGGTGGGGTGGCCCGGCCGCTTTCTGGGCGGCGATGGCGTCACGGCCGACGAAACGCCTGCCGAGATCGACGGTGAACCCAAGGCCGGCTTCACACACGTTGTCGGTGTTGTCGAGGTCGTGGCCGTAGTCGCGGTAGCCCTTCTCCATGCGCAGGCTCGAGAGTGCTTTGAGCCCGGCGTGGCGGAGCCCGAACTCGGCGCCGCCCGCGATGAGCCGGCCGTAGACGTGGCTCGCCTGGTCGGCGGGGACGTACAACTCGTAGCCCAGCTCGCCTACATACGTGATGCGAATGCACAGCGCCCGGGCGAGTCCGATGTCGATCTCACGAGCCGTCCGGAACGGGAACGCCTCATTCGAGAGATCATGTGTCGTCACCGACTGCAGCAGCCGGCGCGACTCGGGGCCCTGGATGTTGACCTGGGCATACCCGGATGTGACGTCGGCGACCGTGGCCGCCATGTCGGGCGTGGTGTGGCGGCGCATCCAGGTCTCGACGTGACGGTGGGCCGTATCGGTGGCCACCACCCAGAATCGATCGTCGTCGAGCTTGGTGACTGTCAGGTCGGCCTCGAGCGTGCCCGCTTCGTTGATCCACGGCGTGTAGGTGATGACTCCGGCCGCGCCATCGACCCGGGCGGCGGACACGGAGTCGAGCAGGCGGCCGGCGTCGGGACCCTGCACCAGGAACTTCGACATGAACGACATGTCCATGAGGATCACGCCGGTGCGGGCCGCCTCGTGCTCGGCTCGCCAGTAGGGGAACCAGTTCTGGCGTCCCCATGACAGTTGCTCGACCCTGGGCTCCACTCCCTGGGGGGCGTACCAGTCCGGAGCCTCCCAGCCGCTGACGTCCCTGAAGTAGGCGCCCGCTGTTGCCAGCCGCTCGTGCAGCGGTGAGACCTTGATGCCGCGGGCCGTCTCCATCGTGCGAGTGGGGTAGTGCGGCCGATACACGAGGCCCAGTGACTCGACGGTGCGGGTCCGGCGGTACTCGGGGTTGGCCTGGTAGGCCCGCAGCCGGTCGATGTTGAAGGCGGTGACGTCGACGTCGGGGCGGCCCTCGATTATCCAGTGGGCCATCATTCGTCCCAGGCCGCCTCCGATGAGGATCCCGATCGAGTTCAGCCCGGCGGCCACGAAGTAGTTCTTCAGCTCGGGAGCCTCACCAACCGCGGCCTGGAGGTCGGGGGTGAAGCTCTCCGGGCCGCAGAACAGCTTCTTGATGCCCGCCTCCATCGATACCGGCACGCGTTGCATGGCTTTCTCGATGTAAGGCGCCATGCGGTCCCAGTCCGGGGGCAGGTCCACGAAGCTGGCGTCCTCGGGCACGCCGTCGACCTGCCAGGGGGCACACTCCGGCTCGAACAGGCCGATCATCAAACCGCCGCCTTCGGGCCGGTAGTACCCGTATGACGCCGGATCCTCCAGCACCGGCCACGACCGCGACACGCCCGCGATGGGTTCGGTGAGGAGGTAGTAGTGCTCCGCCGCTTGCAGCGGGATCGTGACGCCCGCCTGCTCGCCGAGTTGCCGGGCCCACATGCCGGCACAGTTCACGACGTACTCTGCTTCGATGTCGCCGGCCGCGGTCCGGACCCCGGTTACCGCACCCCGGTCCTGCAGGACGCCGGTCACCGGAGCTCCCTCGAGGATGGATACCCCCCGCATCCGGGCTCCCCTGGCGAGTGACATCGTGACGTCGGCGGGGTTGGCTGTGCCGTCTTCGCGCACCAGAAACCCCGCCAGCACGTCGTCGGTACGTGCAAGGGGGAACAGTTCGGCCACCTCGGCCCCTGAGATCTCATGCACGTCTACGCCCATGAGGCGGTTGAACGCGGCCACCCGGCGGTACTCCTCGAGGCGGTCCGGCTCGGTTGCCAGCTCGATGAAGCCCACCGGCTCGAACCCCGTTGCCAGCCCGGTCTCCGCTTCCAGACGGCTGTAGAGGTCGCGGGTGTAGATCCGCATCGCGGTGGATGTCTCGGACAGGGACCCAAATGTCACGATCAGGCCGGCGGCATGCCAGGTGGTGCCCGAGGTGAGCCGGTCGCGTTCGAGGAGCACGACGTCGCTCCAACCCTGTCTTGCCAAGTGGTAGGCGACGCTGCAGCCGATGACCCCGCCACCGATGACGACAACTCGGGCCCGCGTGGGGATGGCTGGCTGGGACAAGCGGCCTCCTTTGGAAACCCAACTCAACCACCCGATCACGACCTTGTCGAAACCGGCCCGGCCCGGGAAGCCCGGCGAGCGGCAACCGGCGGGCCCGCCCACGATGAGTCACGCGTTAGCCGAATCCGACCACGCACTGTGGCGAGGGCGCTATAGTCCCCTCGGGGCAAGCGGCGACGAATAGCCGAAAGGGAGAGTTGATGACTCAATCAATCCGGAATGTCTCTATCCGTTGGTACCTGGCCCCGCTGCTGCTGGCCGGTGCCCTGATCTTGACCTTCCACAACGCGGGCGGGGCGCAAAGCGCTCCGATCGACGAGGGGAGCGTCATCTACGCGGCAAACTGCGCCGGATGCCACGGCGCCGACGGGTCCGGCCTCGGCGGGAGGTTGGTGAACAGCACACTGACCTTCGACGAGATGGTGACCGTCACCACCAACGGTGCCGGCGGCATGCCGGCGTTCTCCGGCACGCTCACCGCCGATGAGATCCTCTCGACGATTTGCTACGTGAAGTCGGAGCTGAACACGTTCGGTTTGGACCCGGCCGACAACGAACGGTGCGGAGTGGCACCTCCCACTACCACAACCACAACCACGACCACATCGACTACGACGACGACGACCACCACTACCACGACGACGACCACGGCGGTGCCGCCGACGACCACGACTACCACGACGACGACCACGACGGTGCCGCCGACGACGATGCCTCCGCCGACGACGATGCCTCCGCCGACGACGATGCCGCCGCCACCTACGACGATGGCGCCGGTCGCCGAGAAGGTCACGATCTGCCATGTGACCAACTCGGCAAAGAACCCGTGGGTGATGATCACGGTCGATGCCTCGGCGTTCGACGGCATGGGGAAGAGCGACCACAGCCATCACGTCAGCAAGGACGGCCGTGTCGACACCCTCGCCGTGGATGGTGAATGCCATGCCGACGATGGCGGTTCGTCAGCCACCCCGGCATCAAAGCGGATTCTGCGAAAGGGTATGCGGGGGTGACGCGAGACTGAGCGTCGGCGGCTGCGGCCAATCACGCCTCGGCAAAAGTCCGTAAATGAGGGTTCGGCACGTCTTGGGCACGGGTGCCGAGCCCTCGACGCGCCGGCTCGTCATCGGCACGCGCCCGGAGAGAGCGGGCGCCTCGCCTCAGATCAGAGATCTAGTCGCCGTCCAGCTTGGGCAGCATTCTCCGGTTGGTGGCGTCGAGGACGGCTCGAGCCATTGCCTTCTCTACGTCGTCGTTGCCGACTCCGGCAATACCGAAAAGAAGGTCGCCGGCTTCGATATCTGCGACCTGCACCAGGCAGACAGGCTCATCGCCCACCTGCCCCAGGGCAACAGCTCGCACTTCGAGAGTCCAGCGACCCTCGAGCCCGGCCTCGATAGCTCTGGCGGCGGCTTCGGCGACCATCTTCAGTGTGTCGCCGATCTGTGCCCCCACGGAGGTGGTGGCACTTCCCGAGTTGGTTTGATCGCGGTAGGCGAGCGTGACGGTCGCCGATTCGAGGGAACCCGTTCGGACGCTTTCGATCGTTGCGAGGATTGGGCGCTCTGTCATCACCCACCAAGTTAACCGGTTCCGCCCTCGAACGAGGTTACATTCCACAGAGGGCGCGCCTTTTCCACCCGGCGCGGGAGGAGATCCGGGCACGGACACGGTTCTCCGCCTGACTCCCCGCGCGCAGGCGAGGGAACCGGGCGATGACGGCCATACGTCCCAACCCTGGACAGCAGAGGGACGATGATGTGTATCCGAGTCTGGATCACTATGGCGTTGCTCGGCGCTCTGGCCACGGCGTGCACGGGCGACGAGCCAGCCACGAGTGCTGCCGCGCCCGTCGAGCCAACGGCTTCGCCGAACGAGCCGCGGCAACTCGCCGGCGCCCACACGGGGTCGGCTCTGTTCGACTGGTGGACGGTTCCCGGTCGGGCCATCGTTCTGTACACGGCCTGTGAGCAACGTGATTGTGAATTCGACACGATGAAGATCATGGCCGCCGA
Organism: uncultured Acidimicrobiaceae bacterium; assembly: GCA_947258635.1. GTDB lineage: Bacteria > Actinomycetota > Acidimicrobiia > Spongiisociales > UBA5794 > JAHEJX01. The sequence continues at coordinate 823 of CAMYJM010000126.1, read as the reverse complement.
CGCCCGGGGTGAACAGTGGGAAGTCGGCCAGCTCAACGCCGCCGAGTTTCTCGACGTCGAACCGGACGGCTCCGCCGTGGCGGTGGTATCACCGTTTGGCAGGGTCAGGTCGCTAACGCTCGGCGGTGCGGATCCTCACCAAACGCCGGCGACTTCCGAGAGTGTGCCCCTGCCCGCGGCCATCCCTGGCTTCACTCCCCACCGAGAGCGCGGCACCGCCCTGACGGATGGCCGGTACCTGATCCTGGGCCGCTGGGATGAAGACGAACCCACGGAGTCCTGGCAGCAGCCCAACGACTCGACGGAGCGAACCATCGAGCAGGTGAGGCCGGTCCGGCTCTTCCTATACGACCCGACTTCCGAACTCATCACACCGATCAGTGAAATCCCACAGTCCCATGCTGTCTCGACAGCAGTTACGACGAGTTTTGGTCCGGATACCGTGCTCGAAGTAGCCGTGCTTCCTGGTGAAATGGTTGTCGTCTACACGGTGGGGTTCAACGGCGCCGGCTACGACATCCCCAACGCCCTCTACATGGCACGACTACCCCTGCCGTAAGGCGACCTGGGCGAACCCTTCAGCACGCGAGGTCTGCGGTCCCGTTCGCGAACTGGCCGACGATCAACAGGTTCGTCGAAGACAGACAGCACTGGGGTCCTGCTGATACCCGGGTCTTATGGCTCCTCTGAGCCGGACCCCGGACAGCTCGGCGCCGGCGATCGTTGGATTCAAGAGACCGCGAAGAAGTCCGCGGGAGATTGAAAAGCCCTCAAGACGATGAAAGGCAGCGAGCAATCCTGCGGTCGAGGACGCCGGCACCGT
>CAMYJM010000125.1 GCA_947258635.1 uncultured Acidimicrobiaceae bacterium | reverse complement strand
GGTCCACAACTGAAGACAGGATTCAGGAAGGCGTGAAGGCGGGTTAGGCACCCGCCAGGTATCGGGGGACTAGCACGAGACCCGGGTCATGCCCGGGTCTCGGCGCGTCTACAATCGCGCCACGCGGGGATACCCGTTGCGGAAGGGTCGCGAAATGACTGGTCACGATGAAGCCAACGTACGAGCCACAGGACATCGAATCGCGGTGGTACCCGCTCTGGGAGTCCTCCGGAGCCTTTCGACCTGAGACGAACCCGGACGGTGAGCCGTTCACCATCGTCATCCCCCCTCCCAACGTCACCGGCGTTCTCCACATGGGGCACGCCCTCGACGGTTCGATGCAGGACGCCATCATCCGCCGCAAGCGAATGCAGGGGTATCGGGCCCTGTGGCTACCCGGGATGGATCATGCCGGCATTGCGACCCAGAACGTCGTCGAGCGGGAGCTCGCCAAGGAGGGCATGACCCGCCACGACCTCGGCCGCGAAGGCTTCGTCGAGCAGGTGTGGCAGTGGAAGGCCTCATCGGGCGGGCTCATTACCAAGCAGATGCGAGCCATGGGCTTCTCGTGTGACTGGACGCGCGAGCGGTTCACGCTGGATGACGGCTTGTCGCGGGCAGTGCGCGAAGTGTTCGTCACCCTCTACGAAGAAGGGCTCGTCTACCGGGGCAATCGCATCATCAACTGGTGCCCGCGCTGCCACACCGCGATCTCCGACATCGAGGTCGAACACCACGAGGAGCTGGGCACCCTCACCCACATCCGCTACCCGTTCACCGACGGCAATGGCTCCATCGAGGTGGCCACCACCCGGCCCGAGACCATGCTCGGCGACACCGGCGTTGCGGTGCACCCGGACGATTCGCGCTACGTCGATGCGATAGGGCGCACGGTGCGCCTCCCGCTGATGGATCGGGAGATCCCGGTCGTCGCCGACGACGCCGTCGAGATGGACTTCGGTACGGGCGCCGTCAAGGTCACTCCGGCCCACGACCCGCTCGACTTCGAGATCGGGCAGCGGCACGACCTGGAGCCGATTCAGGTCATCGACACCGACGCCAAGATCACCGCAGCCGGCGGCCGGTTCGCCGGTATGGACCGCTTCGATGCCCGGGCGGCCGTCAGCATCGCGCTGAGCGATTTGGGCGTCCGCGGCGAAGTCGAAGAGCACACCCACTCCGTGGGGCATTGCTCACGATGCAAGAGCGCGATCGAGCCGATGCTCTCGCTGCAATGGTTCGTCAAGGTGCAGCCGCTCGTGATCCCGGCGATCGCCGCGGTCAAGAACGGCGACAACCGGTTCGTCCCGCAGCGGTGGGAGAACAACTACTTCCACTGGATGGAGAACCTGCGCGACTGGACCATCAGCCGCCAGCTGTGGTGGGGTCACCGCATCCCCGCCTGGTATTGCGACGATTGCGACGAGGTCATCGTCTCTCGTACCGACGTCTCCGAGTGCCCGCACTGCCACGGGCAGGTGCGCGCCGACGAGGACGTGCTCGACACTTGGTTCTCGTCCGCGCTGTGGCCCTTCTCCACGCTGGGATGGCCCGACCGGACCGACGACCTGGCCACCTACTACCCGACCCAGGTGCTCGTCACCGGTTACGACATCATCTACTTCTGGGTGGCCCGCATGATGAAGATGGGGATTCATTTCACGGATCAGGTGCCGTTCACCGAAACCCTGATTCACGGGTTGGTCCGGGCTGAGGATGGGCGCAAGATGTCGAAGAGCCTCAACAACTCCGTCGATCCACTCGAGCTGGTCGACAAGTACGGGGCCGACCCGTTGCGCCTCTCGCTGCTGCAGGCCGCCGCCCAGGGCCAGGACATCCCGTTCACGGAGGAGTGGGTGGACGCCGCCCGCCGGTTCGGCAACAAGCTGTGGAACGCGCTGCGTTTCGCGGTCGAACACGTTGGGATCACCAACGTCCCCGCGGCCGGGGGCTATCCCGGCGATCCACCCCCACCGGAGCAGTGGATCCTGTCGCGGCTGGCGACGGTCGTTTCCGAGTACGACGGGCTGTTCGAGGACTACAAGTTCTCCGACGCCGTCGCCCTGATCTATAACTTCGCCTGGTCCGAAGTCTTCGACTGGTACCTCGAGATGGCCAAAGTGCCGCTGCGGGAGGAGGCGCGCGCCGCGGTCACGAAGCAGACCCTTGGGGTTGTGCTGCGCGACCTGTTGAAGCTGTTTCATCCGATCATTCCGTTCGTCACCGAGGAGTTGTGGGCCGAGCTGGTCGGGGAAGGGATGCTCATAACGGCGACCTGGCCGGAGCCGCCCGGCTACGCCGTCCCGGAAGGTATCGAGACGCTACAGGACCTCGTTGTCGGGGTACGCCGCTTCCGTGCCGAGCACAATCTGGGCGCGAAACACCTCGACCTACTGCTCGAGGTTCCCGACGGCGCCGCCGCAGGGTGGTGGTTGGAGCAGCTCGGCAGTCTCGGGCGAGTCGCCCCGCGTGTTGGAGCTCCCGACTCGACGGCCGGTCACGGCCGGCTCGCTGCCGGGGATGTCCACGGGTTCATTCCACTCGAAGGTCTGATCGACCCCGAGGCCGAGTGTCCCCGGCTGCAGAAAGTCATCGCGGAGGCAGAGGGCTTGTTGGCGGCCACCCAAGCGAAGCTGGCCAACGACAATTTCGTCGAGCGCGCTCCCGCCGCTGTTGTCGCCAAGGAACGCGACAAGGCCGCCGAGTTCACGGCGACCCTGGAGCGCCTGCGCGGCCAACTCGAGCAGCTCGGCTGCTGATACATGGCGATCACTCCGCACCTCATCGAGTCCTACGACGAGGCCGTGGCCTTCCTCGACGCCAGGATCGGCCACGGAGTGAAGCCGGGCCTGGAGCGAATGCACGGCGTTCTCGACGTGATGACCAACCCGCAAGAGGCCTTTGCCGCCATCCACGTCGCGGGCACCAACGGCAAGACCACCACGGTGCGGATTCTCGACACCATCCTCACCACCGCCGCGATGCGAACCGGATCCTACGTATCGCCCCACCTCCACGCGATCGAACAGCGCTACACGCTCGCCGCCGCGCCCTTCGACGAGGCAGACTTCACCCAGGCCGTCGCCGACGTGGTGCCGTTCATAGAGCACTACGAGTCGACTACCGGGGCGTCGCTCACGTACTTCGAAACCACCGTGGTTGTGGCTTTGCAGGCCTTCGCCGCGGCCGGAGTGGACGTCGCCATCGTCGAGGTCGGCCTCGGCGGCCGCCTCGATGCCACCAACGTCGTCGACGCCGCCGTGTCGGTGATCACCGGCATCGCAATGGACCACATGGAGTACCTCGGCGACTCCATTCACTCGATAGCGGCTGAGAAGGCGGCGATCCTCAAGGAGGGGGGCGTTCTCGTCACGGGACCGTTGCCGCCGGCCGCGGAAGGTCCGATCACGGCCCAAGTTGCCGCTACCGGCGCCACGTGGCTGCGGTCGGGGGCCGACTTCCGGCTCATCGATGTCCGCCCCGCCGTCGGCGGATGGTTGTGTTCGGTGGACGGCATCCACGCCACCTACGAGGATCTCTTTTTGCCCCTCCACGGACGTCACCAGGTCGACCATCTGGCAACGGCTGTGGCCACGGCGGAGATGTTCCTCAACGGACCTCTCGACGAGGAATCCCTTGTGGCGGCCCTGGGTGAGTTCACGTCGCCGGGCCGGCTCGAAGTGATGCAGCGGCATCCCCTCGTATTGGTCGACGGTGCCCACAATGAGCAGGGCCTGCAAGGCCTGGCGGCGACTCTGCTGGACGAGTTTCCCGAGACCAACCGGACGCTGGTTGTCGGCTTCCGTGGGCAGCGTGATGTTGGTGGTCTCCTGGAGCACCTCAAAGGGCTGTTCTCGTCGGTGATCGTCACCGCGGCCGCCGACCCGATGGCGATCCCAACGGCCGAGGTGGCGATGGCGGCCACGAAGGTTCTGGGAGATGGGGCCGCGGTGGAGGTGGTGACTCCCGTCGGCAATGCGGTTGCGGCAGCAATCGAGGCTGTCGACCCGGCCGGCATGGTGGTCGTCACCGGTTCCCTCTACGTCGTCAGCGATGCCCGGGATCGGCTGCTCGGCGACTGAATCCGCATCTATCGGTTGGCTAGCATCCGGCCCGGCAACTCCCCGACTACGTGAGGCGCAACAACGATGGCTGTCGAGAACACATTTGTCATGGTCAAGCCCGACGGCGTGGCCCGCGGGCTCGTCGGAGAGGTCATCGGCCGGCTGGAGCGCAAGGGTCTCACGCTGGAGAAGATGCGCATGCTCGCCATCTCCGAAGAGCTCGCCGGCCGCCATTACGCCGAGCACGTCGAGAAGCCCTTCTTCGGCGATCTAGTGGAGTTCATCACGAGCGGTCCGGTCGTAGCAATGGAATGGTCGGGAGAAGGCGCCGTCGGGGTCGCGCGCACCTTGATGGGCGTGACCAACCCCGCCGAAGCCGCCCCCGGCACGATCCGCGGTGATTACGGCCTCGAGATCACCTTCAACATCGTCCACGGCAGCGACAGCGTCGCCAGTGCCGAGAGGGAACTCGCCATCTTCTTCGACTGAGCATCCTGCGGTGTCGCACCCTGCGAGAATCGCCCGAATGGACAATCACAATGAACGGCTCGAGACGCTCACGGCGGCGTTCGCCGCGCTCGGCGCACCCGATCCTGCCGGATGGGCGAGATCCGAGGCACACGAGGACATCCCGCAATTGGCGCGATTCTGCTTCCTACGGAGTGTGTGGCCGAAACTCATCGACACGTGGACACTGGATTTGGGCTGGGTGGATCGGCTCAGCGACTCGGACACGGAACCATTCGCGGATGCCTGGGTCGGCTTGTCCCGCATGCGAGATGCCGGCGTTGAGCCGAGAGACGTTGGCCAGGTCGCACGATGGGTCGCCTACGAGACAGTCTTTGGCCTCCTATATCACCTCGGCTACGGCATCGACGACGATGCCGGCGGTGCCTCACCGGGTTGGCAGCTCATGGAGACCGCCGGACTCGACGGTGCGCTGACTGGCCGCAGCATTGATGGTCTCTACGAGGATCTTCTTGGGCTAGATCCGTCGGGGCTAGAGGGAAGGAGTGGGCCCTCGGGTTAGGCCGCTGATCATTGTGGCGCGGCGACTCGCCTACGCCGGCGTCCCGCAGCCTTCCATCGCTCACCGTGGCGGCGGCTCCCAGAAGGGGCCGGTTTTGCCCATGGCGGCCAGCGTGGAGAAGATCGCTCCGTAATAGTTGCCCTGGTTGGCCAGGTAGTCCGGCTCCGGCCGATTCCGAAAAAGGGGACCGGCGAATATCTCAGCCCACTCCGTGACCGGCAGGATGCCTTCCTCCGAGGCCGGGTCGTAGTGGGGCCAGGCCTTGACGTGCTCTTCCGACCGGAAGAGGTTCATACGCTCTCAGTTGTACGGGAATGGGAGGTCGCGCCACTCCCGGAAGGGATGCTGGATGTGGGCCACAGTCGACGGCGGCGAGATCTCGAGGATCGTCTCGTCGCGGAAACGCACCATGATCGGTTCACCGCAGTCGAGGCATCGGGTGTCGATTCGGACTTCTCGGCCGGGGAATAGCCAGCGGACCGCCAGCGATTCAATCCCTCACTGGCCGTACCATTTCTGGATGCCGTCGACTGATATCAGGTACTGGGTTGGCGTGTTGGCGAAGGGCGCCCACGAGCCCACGTAGTCCGTTCCCTCGCTCATCCAGCAACCCACCGCCCGCTCGGCGGCGGCCACCTGGGCCAGTCGCGCCTCCTCCACTGAGACCTGCAGGATCTCCGCCAGCTCGGTGTAGTGAGGCGCCCGCCCGTTGCTCACCAGATATTCCATGGTGGCGGTGTACGCCGGTTGTATCAGATCGGTCTCCACCATGCCCTCCTCGCGAAACCTAGTACAACCCTACCGACGCGACCGCGCCAGACGCTGGCCCCGCCCCCGCAAGGAGTTGCGCAGCAACTCCAATGGAACTCGAAGGGTTCCGGCCCCTCTCCCCCTCCTTCGTCGGGGACTCCCCCCAACAGTTCCCCGACTGCGTGGTGAAACTGCGTGGTGAAACGGGGGGAGAGACAGAGGTGTCTCCTCCGCCGTCTCGCCGCGCAGCAGGGAGACGCTTGGGGGAGGTGCCCCGAGGTACGAGGGGCGGAGGGGGCAGCCGGGGCGCGGCGGAGCCCGGTCGGTCCGGCCCTCAGCCTTCTTGATCCGATCTATGTACGAGAGCACGCCACGCGCCGCTGTCGGCTTGTGCGATGACATGCAACGAATCGGTGTACCCGGAGCGCTGCAGGAAGGCAAGCTCATCCTCGACGAAGCGGGCCGATAGCCATACTGTGTCGACTCGCAGCCCGTTGGCGAACTCGGGCGCCGGCTCGAGACGGAGTTGCCATTGGATGAGCTCCTCGGCGCTTCGTCGACCCTGCACGACCTCGCCGAGGAACCGGCTGGCGTTGGCGCCCGATTGGTCCCAGTCGTCGTCTGTGAAGTCAATCACGATGGCGGTATCCACTGCGATATCGAAGTAGACCCACGAATCGTCCGGGTTCGCGGCGCTGGTGGGAACCGCGTGGGCGCTGCAGGCAGCCAGAGCCAGCGCCGCCAGCCCGAGCACGGCGACGACGGTGGTGCGTTGCGACATGGCCCAATGGTATTGCCGTCTCGGGAGCCGGCATCGCGGCCAGGTCGCGATCTGATCGTATCGTTGACCCCGCCTTGGTGCGCAGGGTCCACAACGGGCTACACTTCGGCCCCGGAATTTCGCGGGCTTGTCCTCGAGTAAGGCTTCGACTGTTGAACGACTTCTTCTCATTTGCGGGCCGGGATATGGCGATCGATCTCGGAACGGCCAACACGCTGGTGTTCGTGCGCGGCATGGGCATCGTGCTCAACGAGCCGTCCGTGGTCGCCATCAACACCCGCGACAACCGCCCGCTCGAGGTCGGCATGGAAGCCAAGCGGATGATCGGGCGCACCCCGTCGTACATCCAGGCGATACGACCGCTGCGCAACGGGGTCATCGCCGACTTCGAGATCACCGAGAAGATGTTGCGCTACTTCATCGACAAGGTCCACAACCGGCGATTCTCAGCACGGCCCCGGATAGTGA
>CAMYJM010000124.1 GCA_947258635.1 uncultured Acidimicrobiaceae bacterium | reverse complement strand
CTAGCAACGGATGCGGCCGGCCACCACAGCCTCTCGACGTACCTGAAGCTGACTTCCGTCAACAGTACCGCATCGCTCGTCCTCGTGACCCTCGTTTCCCTCGCCTTTGGCTACACCGGCGAGGTGCTGCTCGTCATCCTCACCGTCGGCGTCTCCAAGGTCGTTGAGGTCTTCTCGCACATCCACTACGGGGCCGAACAGCGGGCCGAGCGCATGGACCACCTTGGAGTCTCACTCTGGTTGCGCGGCCTGCTCGGCGCCGCCGGGATGACATTGGGCGTTGTTGTCACAGATGATCTGGTATGGGGCGTGCTAGGCATGACCGCCGCCTGGAGCCTGGTGCTTGTGGTCTACGATTGGCCGAGGGGCCGCCGGGCCCACCCCGACTCCACAGAGTCGCCGACAACATCGTCCGGAAGTCTGCGGACCCTTGCCTTGATGGCCGTGCCGTTGGGAGTCATGGAGATGTTGACCTCGCTCAGCCCGATCATTCCGCGACTCTTCCTGGAGCGCACCGCAGGAGCAGCCAGCCTAGGGATCTTCGCTGGGATGGCCTACCTCGTTGTGGGTGCATCGACAGTCGCCAGGACTCTCGCCCAGGCGGGTGCGCCGCGGCTCGGCCAACTCTACGAAGCACGCAACATGCGCGGGTTCCTCCGAACCATGCGACGCCAAGTGCAGATCGCAGCCATCATGGGCGCGCTTGGGATTGTCGGCGCTGCGCTGGTTGGAAAGCAACTGCTTAACGCGGTCTACGGGCCGGAGTACGGGGTCGAGAGCCAGGCCTTTGTGGCGTTCATGGTGTACGCCACGGCGCTGTTCATCTCCATGCAGCTGACGCAGGGGCTGATCGCAGCTCGGCGGTTGCGCGAACAGATGCTGCTGTCCATCATCGTCGTCGCCACCACGCTGGTCTTCGGTACATTGTGGATCGGAGCCCACGGTATCGGCGGTGCCGTCTCCGTGCTCATCGTGTCCGGGACCGTCCGCGTGGTGGGCAGCGGCTTGCTGCTTCGCTGGGCGGTGCGCGCAGCGCGCGCGTGACGCCGCAGACGACGGCCGAGGCGACGATGCGGATCAAGTTCCTCGCTATTCATCTGAGCCGGAGAGCGCCTCGCGGCTAGCGACTACTCGGCCGAATCCGGGGACCATGGCCGCCGGCCATTCGAAGGCGTAGCCGCAGCGCGAAATCACTTCAGGTCGGATTCAGCTGCAAGGAGCACCTCGGCGCTCGGGGAAAACGCGGCGAACCATAGTGTGCCGAGGACGACAGAGAGTGTGGGGGAGAACCATCCCTCGTAAAAGTTGAGGCTCACGAAGGCGCCGACTGCACTCAGAAATACCAGAAGGCGGGACTGCGAGCGTGCGGGGCGAGTGGTCAATCTCCAAGTGGGTACCACGTAGAGGACGAGAATCGACATGCCACCCGCCACGATACCGAGGAACACCATGTGGGCGAGGTAGTTGTTGTGAATCCCCAACGGTTCGCCGGCGACAACCTCGACCCGATCTAACCACGCCGATCGACCGTATCCCGCCAGGGAACGCGCCGGATCCTCCGCCAGCAAGTCGACCGCCGCGTCGATCGCCACTAGCCGTTCGTCCACATTGCGTCGTGCCGTGCGCTCGCCCAGGATCGCTGCGGTCGCCGCATTGCTCTCGAGCAAAGGAACCGCAAAGTCGACAGCGATGGGGGCCAGCAGCGCAAATACCGCGAGGAGCTGTGCAGCCCCTGCCCGGAAGTTGGTACGGAGGAGCAAATAGCCGAGCGTGACCAACCCGAAAGCCGCCCAGAGGCTGCGGGACTGGGTGATCGACACCGCCAGGACAACGACACCAACCGTAGCGATTCGGAGCACCGGACGGAGGTGGCGCCCGTGGGTCAGCAAGTACGCCCATGCGGCCGACGCGATGATCCCCAGCTCGCCAAAGCTCCGCGGAACCCCTGAATTCCTGAAGAAAGGGAACTGGTCGCCAAATCTGCCGACAGCACCGATCCGCTCGAAGAGCCCCAGTCCGGTGACGCCCTGGAAGATGATCAGCCCGGAGAGTGAGACAAAGCCGACCAGCAGCGCGCCGTAGACCTGACGCAGAGTGACATCACGGTGACTGAGCCACTCCACGGTGACGAGGATGCCCACAAAGAAGAGCACACGTGAAAAGAGGTGCTCCATCTCGGCGGTCCTCGCGGCCACGACGATCTGAAGGGCATAGGCACAGACGAACGCCACCAGGGACAGGATGAGCAGGTCGGTGCGAACTCGACCCGACCGCCTGAGGGGACCATCCTGGACCGCCCAGAAGACATATAGAAGGCCGAGTCCCACCATCGCCATCGGCGCCAGCACGCTGGTGGGACCGTCCAAGGTCGGCCGTGGCACCCACGGCAGCAGCGCCACGACAAAGAGGTACAGCCGATCAACGCCACCGAACACCGGCTCCTGGTCAGCCACCGGCACGGAGCCGAGGGCGGCGTCTATCGACGAACTGCTGCTCACCGGGTCAGTCCGCGGGGCCGCACGGAAACGCGGCATAGCGGGAGGCGGCTCGGCCCGCTCACGACGACGCGGCCCCGCTGATCATCGGGTTGACCAAGGCTTCGCTGCGATCGCCCCGACCGTCGCGCTGCAGGCGCCACCACCACATCTCCGACCGGAGTGGCGCCATGTTGTAGACGTAGCCCAGCAGGGGTACCCCGAGGAACATGAGTCGCTCGCGTAGCTCCGCCGCCGCCGTCACCTTGCTGCCATGAGGGACAACGGCAAGGGCGGCATCGGCGTGACGGACGATGGCCCCGGCCCAGGACGCCTGGGTGATCGGCGGCACGTCCAACAAGACGAGGTCGTAGTTCTTGCGGGCCCAGTCGAAAAAGGCGCCGACCTCTCGCGACTGGAAGAGGGTCGCTCCGTCGACGTCGGCCGCGCCGCGCCCCACGAAATCGAGGTTCTCGCCGACTTCAGACACCACGCTCCAATTGACTCCGTGCCGGACGCTTTCCTCGACGATGTCCGCAAGACCACGCCGAGGCCGTCCCGAGGCCGGGAAGAGCATGTCGGCAACGCGGTTTTCCCCGACGCTCCCATCGATGAGCAACACGTGGCGCCCGCCGCGGGCGGCGGCCAGTGCCGTGTTGGTTGCCACGACCGTCCTGCCCTCTTCCATCATCGCGGATACGACAGCGACAATGCGCCGTCGCCGGCCGGCGTCAGACGGGGAGGTCGGTTCTGTCGGCGATTGCAGCGAAGAGAGCCGCTCGGCGGCGTCGCCGAGGAGATCGATGGCCGTCGAGACGAAGAGGAACGACTCGGCGGAAACCGTCGTGGGCGCATCACGGACCGGCACCAGAGAGCCGATCTTCTCGGCCCCAAACGACGGAACGTCTGCCACGAGCGGCGCGCCGAGAATCGGCTCGGGCTGCGAACGTTCGCTGAAGGTCGGGCGGCGAACCGCTCGGTAGTAGGCCAGGGCAGCCCCCAACATGAGCCCGAGAATGGCGGCGGCAATTCCCGTCGAAACAACCGGACGGGTGTTCCGGGCCGCAGTCGTAGCCGGAGTCACCAAGGCAGTCCCGCTGGCGGCAAGCCGTCCCGAGAGCTCCGCTTCTATCCGGCGAGTGGCCAGCTCCCGGCGGAGCTGGAAAGTGTCCTCGAGTTGCCGGAGCAAAGCCGCCAGCTCGGGCTGGGCGGATGCGTTTTGCTGCAGAACCGAGAGCAGCTGGAGCCGCTGGCTGAGGTCTTCGAGGGCGACCTGCCTATCGAGCTGGTCCCGCGGCATACTCGTCAGCGTTCGGAATTCGTCGAGGGCAGCCGCAAACTGCTGCCTGATCTCTTCGGCGGAGCCGCTGTCGAGACGGTTGGTCTCGATGGCAGCCTGCAGCGTCGCCGTCTCCTCATCGACTGTCGCCAACGCGGAATCGATTTGGGCAAGTTCCTCGGTGAGATTCCTCTCCGCCTCGGTGCGGACGAGGGCTTCGTAGGCAGCGGCGATCGCGGCTGCACCTGCCTCTGCGACCGCCGGCTCCCCCGTTGTGAAAGCAATGGTCACAACGTTCGTATCGCTACTGGAAAACACCGATGTTGCCGACACGACGGCCTCGATGGACATCAAAATGGAGGGATCATCCGCTGCCAGAAGCGCGCTCGCTCGCTCGGCGACGGCTCCCGACTCGATCACGTCGACCTGGTCTGCCAGGTATCTGTCGTCCCGGATGGGGGCCCCACTGCTCAAGAAGGCGGTGTTGGCCGGGTTCTGGATCACAACGCTCACCGAGGATGTGTAGCGGGGCGGACTCCAATAGGCATACGCGGCCCCCAGCGCGGTGACGACGATAACGATCAGCAGCACCAGCCAGCGGCTCCGCCAGATGGCCTCCACTGGATTGGGCTCATAAGCATCGTCGCGTGAGATCTTCATCCGGCGTCCCGTATTGGTAGTGGCACCACTGTGTCGCGCAGAATTGCTTCCTGCCAAATACATAGGGTAGCTGCACCTCAGCGGAAGGTGGCCGACCCGAGAACCGGGGCCCACCGAGCGGCCCAGGCTCCGGAAGCCTGGGCCGCATCAGCTGGCTCGAGAGGCCGGCTAGTCCCGCTTGTCGGTGACGGTCGAGTATTCCGTTGCCTTATCGGTATCGCCATCGCCGGGCACGTCGAGGGTCGCCGTCCACTTGACCTGGCCCGGCTCGAAGATCGTGCGATCGGTGATCACAACCTCGAACTGCGTCGAGCCATCGGAAAGCGGATCCCAGATCGGAATGGTGGTGCTGAATATCTCATCGCCGTCCTGCATCCCCACGATGGTGGCGGTCGCGCCGAAGCCGGCATCGACTATGTTCACGTTCCCGTTGTTCTCCACCCTGAGCCTCAGCTCGACGGGCCGGAACCTGTCGAGCCTGATCCGGTTCGGGGCCCGGAAGTCGTCGATATCGAGATCAACGATCTGATTGGCCGGCTCGATGACGGCACTCGATGTGTCGCTATCGGTCGCGCCGTCGTCATCGGTCACCGTCAGCGTCACCGTGTAGGTACCGGCGGCTGAGTAGGTGTGCATCGGCATCACCCCGGTACCCGTCGACCCGTCACCGAAGTCCCACATGTACGAAACGATGGTGCCGTCGGTGTCGTACGAACCCGAACCGTTGAACATCACGGCTATCCCAACGGTCCCCGAATAGGGGCCATTCGCGTCCGCCGTCGGCGGCACGTTCGGGGCCGGATCGATGATCGCACTTGATGTGTCCGAATCGGTCAGGCCGCCGTCGTCCGTGACGGTTAGGGTCACCGTGTAGCTCCCCTCGGCCGCATAGATATGCGTGGGCGACATTCCGGTTCCGGTGTTCCCGTCACCGAAGTTCCACATGTAGGAGACGATCGTGCCGTCCGGATCGTACGAGCCCGAACCGTCAAAGGTGACGGGCAAGCCGGCGGTTCCCAAGTAGGGACCATTGGCATCAGCCGTGGGCGGCACATTGGGAACATCGGCAATATCTGCAGTCGACGTGTCGGAATCGGTCGCGCCACCGTCATCGGTCACCGTCAACGTCACCGTATAGAGCCCCGCAGCTGAGTAAGCATGCGAAGGCGACACCCCGCTACCCGTCGACCCATCACCGAAGTCCCAGTCGTAGGAGACGATCGTGCCGTCGGAATCGGCGGATGCCGACCCATCGAACGACACCGCAACACCAACCGTCCCGGAATAGGGACCGTCAGCATTGGCCGTCGGCGCCACATTCGGCACATCCGCAATATCCGCAGTCGACGAGTCGCTATCGGTCGCGCCACCGTCATCGGTCACCGTCAACGTCACCGTATAAGAACCGGCAGCCGAGTAAGCGTGGCTCGGCGATACCCCGCTACCCGTCGACCCGTCACCAAAGTCCCAGTCGTACGAGACAATCGTGCCGTCGGAGTCGACCGAACCCGACCCGTCGAACGCCACAGGCACCCCAACCGTCCCGGAATAGGGACCATCGGCATCAGCCGTCGGCGCCACATTCACGACCCCGCCGACCTCGATCGTCACCGTCGCCACATTCGACCACTTGGTGTTGGTGCCATCCCAGAAGTCGTAGGTGAAGGAGTCCGTCCCCGTGAAGCCGAGGTTCGGCGTGTAGGAAAGGGCACCCGAGTAGCTGATCGAGGCCGACCCGTTCGCCGGGTTCGACCTCTTGAACGCCCACACGTCTGGGCCGAAGGAATCATTGGCCAACACCCCCGGAGCGGGCACGCTCAGAGCAGTGTCGGCGGAGGTCGTGTAGAAGTCGTTCACCGCCTGCACCGTTCCGGCCGGGTTGACGGTGATGGTCACAGTCGCCGGCAGGGAGTCGGCCATTCCGTCGTTGGCGACGTACGTGAACGAGTCCGTTCCAATGAAGCCGCCATTCGGCGTATACGCGAACGACCCGTTTGCGTTCAGCGTCAGCGACCCATTCGACACGCCGCTGCCGAGCACCGCGGTCAGCGGGTCACCATCGGCGTCGGAATCGTTCCCCAACACGCCCGGGGCCGCCACGTTCAGGGAGGTTCCCGCAGTTGTGGAGTAGCTGTCGTCGACAGCCGTGGGCGGAGTATTGGGCGCCGGATCGATTTCGGCGCTGGACGTCGCCGTATCGCTCAGACCACCGTCGTCCGTGACCGTCAGCGACACCGCATAGCTCCCTGCCGCCGCATAGGTATGGCTCGGATTCACCCCGGAGCCGGTCGACCCGTCGCCGAAGTCCCAGTCGTAGGCAACGATCGTCCCGTCGGGATCGACCGAAGCCGACCCATCGAAGGCCACAGCCACCCCGGCCGTCCCCGTATAGGGGCCGTTGGCATTCGCCGTCGGGGCCACATTGGCTGCCCCGATGGCGGCACTCGAGGCGGCCGTATCGGTCGCGCCGTCGTTGTCGATCACCGTCAGGGTCACCGTATAGGTCCCGGCCGCAGCGTAGATATGACTCGGCGACACCCCGGTGCCGGTTCCCCCGTCACCGAAGTCCCAGTCGTAGGCAACGATTGTGCCATCGGGATCGACCGAACCCGACCCGTCAAAGACCCCAGGTGCACCTACGGCCCCCGTGTACGGCCCGTCGGCGTCCGCCGTCGGCGGAAC
>CAMYJM010000123.1 GCA_947258635.1 uncultured Acidimicrobiaceae bacterium | reverse complement strand
CCAGCCGGTAGATCCGCAACTGCGCGGAGCCAAGGTGCGAATCGTCAGCCGAGAACCCGAGACCGACAGCGGCCCCGAGGGCGGCAACGATCATGCCGGCGAGGCCACCGTGGAGCGCACGGGCGTGCGGAGCCAGCCGTCCTGCCAGGTATCCGGCGGCGAGGTGGGCGGTGTACTGGAGGAAGATGAGAATGGCCGCCCCGGCCCGGTAGTCGGTGAGCCCGGTGAGTCCGAGAGCCAAGAACGCGATGAGCGCCAGACCGAGGCCGGACATGACGCCGAGAGCGACGGCTCCCCAGCCGATGGGTGACCCAGACGCTTGGGTGATCAGGCCCCGTTTCGCAGATGCTCTTCCAGGCCGGCGATCCAGCCGGCGGGCAGACTCCAATGACGCGAGCCCGACAGCATCAACTCCAGGTATTCCGGTGATGGGGGGTAGGTTCCGTTGCGCCGGCCCTCATGCAGATGCACCGTCACCTGGTGACGTTTCTCTTCCCGCTTGACGGTGGGAAGCGCGCCTTTCCACATCCGATTGTTCATCGGGAATTCCAGGCCCCAGTGGGGAAGATGTGCGATGAATTGGAATTCTGCGCCAGGCGCCACCTCAGCCATCTGCATGGGCGCGATGCGCGCGGTGTACGCGAAGTAGAGCACGGGAGCCTCCTTGCGTTGAACCAACCAAAACTCCGTCCGGGACGCTTGCTCCGGGACGACAGATTGTAGCGCCTCACCAGAGCGCTCCGTCCGCCCCACGCTCCCTCTGCCTGTGTCTTGCTCGTCGGGAACTCAATAGCGATGAAATACGTCTTAGGTGCGATGGGATGCCCACCGGCGATCCTCATGGAGGTGCCCGGAATGTCACAGATGCTCGAAAGGGCCCGCAGGCGAGGGACCGAACTGATGGCTGCACCGATCACTGAGGAGCGGCCTTGGGTTGTCTTCTCATCGTGCCGGGACAAGGACTCCGACCTCTTCTTCCCTGAGACCAAGGTGCAGGAGCGCAGCGCCCTTGCGATTTGCGCCACGTGCCCCGTGCAGAACGAATGTCTCGAGTACGCCCTAGAGGCCGATGTCCGGTTCGGCGTCTGGGGCGGTATGCCCGAAAAGCAGCGGCGCCGTCTCGCTCGCCGGATCGCCTAGCCGTCGGTTGTAGTCGCCGGGCACAACCAGCCGTCGCCCAGCACCACGGACGCGGGTACTCTTCTCCGCCATGTCCAACTTCGACTGGCCCGCTGTACTCAACACCCTGATCGACAGGGCCGTCCTTGGGCGGCGCCGCGCCTACGAAGCCATGTCCGAGATCATGGAGGGCCGGGCGTCTGAGGGCCAGATTGCGGCGCTGATGATGGGGCTGCGGGCCAAGGGTGAAACCGTCGACGAGATGGCGGGTCTCGTCGATGCCATGTACGAGGCTGCGGTCACGGTGGACGCCGGGGACGACGTCGTGGACGTGGTTGGTACCGGGGGCGACAGCGCCGGCACATTCAACATATCGACCACGGCAGCCCTGGTGGCGGCCGGGGCCGGGGCGCATGTTGCTAAACATGGCAACCGGGCGGCCTCATCGGAAACCGGAAGCGCTGATCTTCTGGAGCGGCTCGGGCTCCGTCTCGACCTGCCGGCGCCGGCGACCGTCCAGATGATTCGCCAGATCGGTTTCGGGTTCTTCTTTGCCCCGGAGTACCACCCGGCGATGCGGCACGCCGGGCCGGTGCGCCGCCAGCTTGGGATCCGGACCGTTTTCAACTTCCTCGGGCCCCTATGCAACCCTGCCCAAACCAAGCGTGCTGCGATCGGCGTGTCCGACGCCAGGATGGCCGAGTTGATGGCCGGCGTACTTCACGCCCGCGGGGCCGAATACGCCTTCGTGTTCCACGGGCATGGCGGCCTCGATGAGTTGTCTACCGCGGGGATGTCGACGGTGCACCGTATTCGGAACGGCGAGATGACGACCGCGCAGTTCCAGCCGTCCGACTTCGGGGTGGCCGCAGCGACGGTATCCGACATCCAGGGGGGCGACGCTGCCGAGAATGAGCGGATCACACGAGCCATCCTCGGCGGCGCTGCCGGTCCGCAGCGAGACGTGGTCGTCGTCAACGCGGCTCCCGCGATAGTCGCCGCCGGCCTGGCCTCAGGCTTCGCCGAGGGCATGGCGCGCGCCGAGGCGGCAATCGACGGCGGAGCCGCGGCGTCGGTACTCGACCGTGCGGTTGAGTTCAGCGCATCGGTCTGAAGGGGCGGAACCCCGAGACCGCCTTGCGCTTTCCGGCGCCCGTCGCTCAGTTCGGGTTCGCCGACAATCAAGTGGGAGCAGGTTGGTCAGTCGCGTCCGGCCGTGAGCTTGCGTTCGATCCGCTCTTCGGCCAGTTCCCGCAGCCCGTCCGAGCCAATCCGGAGGGGGATCTTGATCAGGTTGAAATAGGTCTCAACGGCGATCAACCACGTGAGTTCGACTATCTCGACTTCCGTGAAGTGGTTTTGCAGCTCCTGGTGTGTCTCGTCGGGGACCTCTCTGTGTCGGCTCACTTCCTCTGCGTAAGCCAGGGCCGCCCGCTCGCGGGCGCTGAATAGGTTGCTGGCCCGGAATCCAGGAAACATGAACAATGTCGGAACAACGGCTCAGATCGTCACGATTGCGTCGAGTCTGCGGTACATTGCCCCGATGCGCATTCGACTCCTTGTTCTTTCGCTGTTGCTGCTCGCCGCCGCCTGCGGCGGCACAGATACGACCGGATCGTCCTCGCCCGCCGCCACCGTCGGTTCTTCGGGGCCTCAGACCACGGCGTCCCCGGACTCGACATCGAGCCCCGATTCGACAGAGAACCCGAGTGCGACGGGTGCCCCCACCACAGAGGCACTCCGCGTCGAGGGGCCGGCCGCGCCCAACTTTGTGACGACTCTTTCAGACGGCTCGCAGTTCAATATGGCGGAACACGACAAGCCGGTTTACCTCGTCTTCTGGGCCGAGTGGTGAAGCACCTGCCGGCGGGAGTTGCCCGTCGTCGATTCGATCGCCCCTGATTACGCCGGCGAGGTGACCTTCCTCGCCGTTGGCGGCCGGGCCGGGCTGGATGCGACCACCAGCCGTGCTGCCGAGCTGATGCCGAGCGGGAGCATGCTGTGGAGCCTCGACGATTCCGTCTGGGAGTCCTACGAGGTCTTCGGCCAGCCCGTTACGTTCGCCATTTCGGCGGACAAGGTGATAATCGACCAGTGGTTCGGAATCCGCAACGCAGGCGAGATCCGTGCCACCCTCGACATCCTGGCGAGCACGGCCGGCTGATCTCTCGCCGCCGGCACAAACCGACGTGGTGGCGCGAGTAGGGTTTTCTCAGCGCCGGGGGGAACCTCTCAGCGTTCAATTGCGTCTGATGGATGTGAGCATGAGGAGAGCTGCGGTTTCGTTCGTGCTGGCGCTCGCAATGGGTGCCGGAGCGACCGCGGCCTCGGCCCAGTCCAACGATCTCGCCCCCGAGGCGGCCCAGGACGCACCGGCGACATGGGAGATGATCGTCCTGGCAGGAGCCAACGGTTGGGTGGCGCCCTCCGAGCCACTTCCCATACGTGTGACATTGAGCTCCGACCTGCTGCTGGTGGGCCGCATCGAGGCCGTCGTTGGTGGCGTCACGTCGTCGCAAGCGATCGAGGTCCCGGCCGGCGGCGTCAAGGACTACACGATCCAAGCCGGCGCCCCCGGAATGCGCCGCCAGTTGCGGGTGCAGCTGATCTCGGAGGTGGGCGAAGAAGAATCGGTGCTCCAATCCGAGCAGGTCAGCCTCCGGGTGCCCGCCGACGACCTGGTCGTCGCCGTGATCGGCGCCGAGCCATATGAGAGCGCCATGCGCAGTGCGCAGACCACGCCGGTCGAACAAGAGCTGCAGATGGTGCGGCTCGGCACCAATGACCTCGCCACGCTGAACTCGGCCGTCAGTTACTTGGTGGTGCCGGCCGCGGCGATGTCTGAGATCGACTCCGCTTCCATCGAAACGATTCGCTATTGGGTGGAACGGGGCGGACGGCTCATCGGGTCGGCCAGCAACGTCGGTCGCGTCGCCGATCCCGCCGGCGGCAGCTCATTCCTCGCGGCCGACGCCGTGGGCATGGCCCTCGGCGCGGGCGAAGTCACCGCCGTCAACGACTTCGATGCTCTCGAGCCGGCCGCCTGGGGCGACCTGCTGCGCGCGGTGCCGCAGCCCGGAATCGTCCGGATTCAGCAGCAAGGCGACTCCAGTTCGCTGGTCGGTGCGGCCCTGGCGGGCCGGTCTGCCAGCGTTCCGGCACTTCCCTGGCTCCTGCTCGGCATTCTCCTGTTTGTCGTCCTCGTCGGCCCGGTCAACTTCATCGTGCTGCGAGCCTTCGGCAGGCCGGAATGGGCCTGGCTCACGGTTCCGGTGCTCAGCGCGGTTTTCGTCGCCGGCTTCTGGATGGTCGGCCGCTCGCAATTGCAGCCATTCACGGTGACCCACACCTCGGTCGTGGTCGAATCGAGCCGGGGCGCCGTCGGCCGCAGTGCCTTCGTGCTCCAGGTGGAGTCCGGCGGCGAACACGAGGTGCGCATGGAACCCGGCTGGAATTCCGAAGGCCAGGACTACCCGGGAGCCTCTTCAGGCGTAGCGTCGACTGACCCGACCGGTCGGGCGGCCATCACCTATGAGCTCGAGGATCTCGGAGTGGGTACGGCGCAAGGGGCGTGGACGGCCGACGACGCAGCCGACATCGGCTTCACACTGCAGAAAACCGACAATGGTTTTGACGTTGTCGTGGCCAACCGCACCGATTTCACATTCGACATATGGGGGGTGGTCGTCGACGGGCTCGGTTGGCTGGCTTCCGAGGACCTGTCCGCCCAGAGTGAAGGGACGGTATCGGCCCGTCCGAACAGCCGGCGTAACCCCCGCTACGAGCCTGTGATCCTCGAGGCGGTGCAACGCCGCGGTTTCGTCGGTGGTGACTTCTACGAGAATGAGTATCAACAGGTGTACCCGATGGCGGTTTTCGCCGAGCAGATGTCGTACCAGCTCGAGGAGAACGGTGTCCATTTCTTCGGCTTCACCAGTGACGCCACTCACAAGGTCGATGTCGATGGCAAAGCCGCCGAGTCGCCCGGGCGGTCGCTCTTCGTCATCGAGGTGCCCGATGACGGCAGCGTTCTGGCGGCGCGCACCAGTGTCCGTCCTCGCTTGCTTGCCGTGGAGGGCTCCTCGAGCGTTGAGCAGTATTACGAGGAGATCTACGCATACGGAGCCGAGTCGGTCTTCTTCCATTACGTGGTGCCGGACGGAATCACTGGAGGCAAGATCAGCCCCGGGTTCACGTCGCTGGCGGTTTCCGAGGTCTACGACTGGACGCGGCGGACATTCGTCGAGTTTGACTGGGGGGATCAGCTGAACCTGACCAGCGCGGTCTCACCGACCGGTGAGGTCGTCGTGCGGGCCGCCCGGGACGCCAATTCTCAGTTCTTCGACGAGAGCCTGACTTTGTCGCGCTTCACGTTGGATTGGAGTCAGCAGTGATCGTCGAATTCGATTCGGTGAACAAGCGCTACGGCAAGGTGAAGGCGCTCGACGACGCCAGCCTGCAAATACCCGAAGGTGCCGTCATGGGCCTGATCGGGCCCAACGGCGCCGGGAAGACGACGTCGATGCTGATCATCACTGCCTTGCTCGCCCGCGACTCGGGCCGGGTGCGCATCGGCGGGATCGACCCGCAGCGCGATCCGCTGGCGGTGCGCCGACATGTCGGGTACATGCCGGACTTTTTCGGAGTGTACGAGGGCCTGCGTTCGAGCGAGTATCTGGAGTTCTTCGCCGCCACGCAGAAGATCCGCCCGATGGCCCGGCGGGCGGTCGTCGCCGACCTGCTGGCCTTGGTGGATCTCGAAGACAGGGCGGACGCCGACGTCAACACACTGTCGCGGGGCATGAAGCAGCGCTTGTCGCTGGCCCGAGCTTTGATCCACGACCCCGAGCTGCTCGTACTCGACGAGCCGGCGTCGGGCCTCGACCCGCGGGCCCGCGTCCACCTCCGGGAGCTCATCTCCGAGCTTCATCGTATGGGACGGACGATTGTGATCTCCTCTCACATCCTCTCCGAGCTCGAGGGACTGTGCTCACACATGACGGTCGTCGACAACGGCGCCGTGATGGCGATGGGCGAAATGGATGACGTGCGATCGCGTATCTTCGGCCGGCGCCGCGTCAGCATGCGGGTTGCCGGCCACGGCGTTGCCGAAGCCGAGCAAGTGCTGCGATCGAGGGATGCAGTCGAGGAACTCGAAGTGTTCCGGGACACCATCCAGTTTGCCCTCGGTGGGGGAGACGACGAATCGGCGGATCTCGTGGCCGAGCTGGTGTCGCAAGGAGTGCGGCTCACCGAGTGGCGTCTCGAAGGAGCCGGTCTCGAAGAGCTGTTCCTCCAGTTGACCGACGACGGCGAACGGAGCCGTCCCCGGCAGCCCGAACCAGAGCCGCCGGTCCCGGCCGGCGACGAGGGGAGCCCAGCATGAATCCCGTGGCCCAGCGCGAGCTCCAGGAACGGTTCCGCACGATTCGCTCGCCATTGATACTCAGCGTGTGGGTGCTCGCCGCCGGTGTCGTCACCTTCTTGGCCTTTGTCGTTGCCTCCAACGCCGCGAGCAACCAGCTCAATTCGTTCGGCGGCAGCGGGCTCGGCTCGGTCGCCGCCGCCTCGTCGATTGGCCGTTTCGTGCTGCATTCGCTCCTGCTCGGCATGATCATCTCCATCCTGTTCGTCGTGCCCGGCCAGGCGGCCGTTGCCGTCGTTGGGGAGCGGGAGCGGCAGACGCTGCCGTTGCTCCAGGTGAGCCAG
Source organism: uncultured Acidimicrobiaceae bacterium (assembly GCA_947258635.1). Lineage (GTDB taxonomy): Bacteria > Actinomycetota > Acidimicrobiia > Spongiisociales > UBA5794 > JAHEJX01. Next base: position 777 of record CAMYJM010000123.1, on the reverse strand, counting down.
TTGAGCTCGTGGCGGATCATCACGGGCAAGCTCTGGTCGGCCCTGGCGTACATTTCGCTGCTACTGATCGCAACGACGCCGCTGATGGTGATTCCCGTCCTTCTCGGGGGCGTGACCATCGGCAACGTGCTGGCCGGGCTCGGCATGGTCGCAGTGACTGCCATCATGGTGGGCGCCGTCTCGCTGTGGGTATCCGCCCGGTCGAGCTCGATGCAGGGCGCGGTACTCGGCGCCTACGTGTGGACGGTGGTGCTCGTGATTGGAGCTATGGGCCTGCTGATTGCCGAGTTCTTCCTACTGGAGCCGGATGACATGGGTTCCCAACGAATCGTCGCCGGCATGCAGCGCGACGATGGGCGCGAGCTCTACTCGTCCTGGGTCAATCCCATTCTCGGCATGGTCGACGCCAGTGCCAATGCGGTGGATTTCCGCACGCAGATCGTCGCCTCGCCGTACCGGCCCTTCCAGGGGGCGCTCGTCGTTCGCCAAGGATTCGACGCCGGTGATCTCGGTCGCCTCTCCATATCCCCATCCCCCGAATTCGGCGTGTTCGACAGTCGGTTCCCCGGCGGCGGATTCGGCTCCGGGGGCATTTCCGGGTTGTCCGGATCCGTAGCCTCCACCATCCGCGGCCCCGTCTGGCCGCGCACGCTGGCCTACCAGGCGGCGGTGACGGTGGCGGCACTCTGGGCCGCTCAGCACATCATCCGGGCTCCGCGCCCGCCGCGCCGCGGACTCAGAAGGAGGGCATCGCATGCCACCTGAGCCACTGCAGAG
>CAMYJM010000122.1 GCA_947258635.1 uncultured Acidimicrobiaceae bacterium | reverse complement strand
TTCGCGAGTCGATGAAGTCTTGGAAGGACACCCGCGCCTATGACTTCAGCATCCGCGCTCGCGACGCCGAGAAGGACCGGCATCTGGGTAATGTGTCGATCTGGTTCGTCTCGCGGGGTTTCCGCACCGGCGAGATCGGCTACTGGGTTCGCTCCGATCACACCGCTCGGGGACCAGCAACTGAGGTCACCGCTCGACTCGTTCAGGTGGGATTCGACCAGCTGAAGATGCACCGCATCGTTCTGCGCATCGCGGTCGGCAACCGAGCCAGCGAGCGCGTGGCCGAGAAACTCAGCTTCGTGCGCGAAGGGATTCTTCGCGAGGAGTTGAAGATACGCGGCACCTGGACTGATCACACGGTCTACAGCATGCTCGACCACGAATACGACAAGCATCGGCTGAAGATCACTGACATCGTCGCCGGCGCCCACCTCCCCGTCGACGAGACTTGAACGCGCAGCAGGGGCCCCGAAGGACCCCTGCTGTTCTGGTACTCGCGACCAGCTACTCGCGACTAGCCACTCTGGACTAGAAGTCCATGCCTCCGCCGTGTTCGTGGCCGCCACCGGGAAGCGCCGGAGCGTCTTCCTTCTGCTCTGCGATCAGAGCTTCGGTGGTGAGCAGCAACGCCGCGATCGAGGCAGCGTTCTGAACCGTCGAACGAGTGACCTTGGCAGGATCGATGATCCCGGCCTTCATCAGGTCCTCGTACTGACCCTTGGCAGCGTTGAAACCGCTGAGTCCGTCGCTGTTGCGAACGTGCTCGACGACAACACCACCTTCGTAGCCGGCGTTGACGGCGATCTGACGAAGCGGCTCCTCGAGCGAACGGCGCACGATGATGCGACCCGTCTTCTCGTCGTCGTTACCGCCACGGAGCTTGTCGATGGCTTCCTGGGCACGGAGTAGCGGAACGCCACCACCGGGCACGATGCCCTCTTCGACGGCCGCGCGGGTTGCCGAGACGGCATCCTCGATGCGGTGCTTCTTCTCTTTGAGCTCGACTTCGGTTGCGGCGCCAACCTTGATGACGACAACGCCACCGGACAGCTTGGCGAGACGCTCCTGGAGTTTCTCACTATCCCAGTCGGAGTCGGTGTTCTCGATCTCACGCTCAATCTGCTTGATGCGAGATTGGACATCGGTCTCGGAGCCGGCGCCATCGATAATCGTGCTGTCGTCCTTGGTAACGATCACGCGACGGGCACGACCGAGCATGTCAACGGTGACACCCTCGAGCTTCAGGCCTACCTCTTCGGAGATGACCGTGCCACCGGTGAGGATGGCAATGTCCTGGAGCATCGCCTTCCGGCGTTCACCGAATCCGGGAGCCTTCATCGCAACGGATGAGAAGGTGCCGCGAATGCGGTTTACGACCAGCGTGGCAAGGGCTTCACCCTCGATGTCCTCAGCGAGGACGACGAGCGGCTTGCCGGTCTGCATGACCTTCTCGAGCACGGGTAGTAGGTCGTTGACCGAACCGATCTTCTGGTTGGCGATCAGGATGTAGGGATCCTCGATCACGGCTTCCTGACGGTCGGGGTCGGTGATGAAGTACGGGGAGATGTAGCCCTTGTCGAACTGCATACCCTCGGTGAACTCCAGCTCGACGCCGAACGTCTGGCTGTCTTCGACGGTGATCACACCCTCGTTACCGACTTTCTGCAGAGCTTCCGCGATCTTCTGACCGACGGTGGAGTCGGCAGCCGAGTTGGCCGCCACATAGGCGATCTGGTCGGCATTGCTCGAGTCGACGGGCGTCGACAGTTCGGCGATCGACTCGACGACCCTGGCGACTGCCTCCTCGATACCGACCTTCAGCTCCATGGGATTGGAGCCGGCGGCTACGAGGCGCAGGCCCTCCTGGACCATGGACTGCGCCAGGACCGTGGAGGTGGTCGTGCCGTCACCGGCTACGTCATTGGTCTTGTTGGCGACTTCGTACGCGAGCTTGGTCTTGTTGGCGACTTCGTACGCGAGCTTGGCGCCCATGTTCTCGTACGGGTCGTCGAGCTCGATCTCCTTGGCGATGGTGTAGCCATCGTTGGTGATCGTGGGGGCTCCCCACTTCTTCTCGAGCACGACATTGCGGCCCTTGGGGCCGAGCGTCACCTTGATTGTGTCGGCGAGCTTATCTACGCCTGCGAGGAGGCCGCGACGGGCGTCCTCGCCGAATTTGAGATTTTTTGCAGGCATTTGGGTGGTTTCCTCCTAGCCGAGCACGGCGAGCACATCGCGGGCCGAAAGGATCAGAAAGTCCTCGCCCTCTACCTTGACCTCGGTGCCGCCGTACTTCGAGTAGAAGACGACGTCGCCGACGCTGACATCGAGCGGTACCCGCTCTCCGTCCTTGTATTCACCCGGTCCCACTGCGAGGACTTCACCCAGCTGGGGCTTTTCCTTCGCAGTGTCCGGGATGACGAGTCCGCTTGGGGTGCGGGCCTCGTCTTCATCCTTGGGCTTGACCACAACGCGGTCACCCAGAGGCTTGAGATTCATCCGACTCTCCTCCTTCAAGAATTAGCAGTCGGTCCGATTGACTGCCAGAGGATAGCACTCTCGCAGGGCGACTGCTAACGCGGAAACCCACTGCGAAATGCCGCGAGACGCGAGGGTCGACCATCACGAAACACTATGGTCGACCAGATGATTCCGAAAAAGCACGGCGTGTTCATGACCCTGCTCGCCCTCGTCGTGATCGCTGCGGCGTGCGAAGGTGACGACCCCGGGGCCGTGACGTCGACGGATGGCTCACCGGCGTCGTCGACCAGCACTGCGGCCGCGAGAGGGGAGGGAACGGACTCCCCGTCCGCCGGCGGCGGCGCGACAACGACGTCGGCAGTGACAACAACCTCGCTGGGCCCTCTGCTCGGGCTCGAGCTGGAACTGTTGGCAGACGGCTTGCGCCAGCCGACAGTGCTCGCTTCCCCTCCGGGCGACGATCGGATCTTCATAGGCGAGCGCGGCGGCATCATCCAGATCTACGACCCGGCCGTTGGGGCAATCCTGGATGAGCCGTTCATGTTCATCCCCGATCGAGTGACGTCCAACGGGATCGAACAGGGGCTGCTCGGGCTGGCTTTTCACCCGGACTACGCGAATAACGGCCGCTTCTTCATCTACCACAACGATCGCGACGCCAAACGCCAGCTCGCCGAGTACGCCGTGCTGCCAGACGATCCCGACAAGGCCGACCTCGACAGCGGCGTCGTTCTCTTCGATCGGGAACAGCCCCCCGACTCGGTTGACACGCGTCACTACGGCGGGATGTTGATGTTCGGCCCCGACGGCTATCTGTATATCGCCTCAGGCGACGGCGCCGCCGGACTGAAGACCGGCCAGAGCACGGACGACTACTTCGGCTCCATCCTCCGCATCGATGTCGACACCGGCGATCCCTTCGGCATCCCGCCCGACAACCCGTACGCCGACGGTGGCGGCGCGGCTCCAGTGTGGGCCATCGGCTTGCGCAACCCGTGGCGGTTCACCATCGACGGCGATCTGATGTACATCGCCGACGTCGGCCAGGCCGCCATCGAAGAGGTCAACGTCGTCGCCATCGACGATCCGGGCGCCAACTTCGGTTGGGCCACTATGGAGGGCAGCAATTGCTTCCGCCCCGCCAACTGCGATCGCACCGGGCTCGTCCTGCCGATCCACGAAATCCCGCATCCCGAGAGCTGCTCGATCACCGGCGGCCACGTCTACCACGGGGCGCTGATTCCAGAGCTCGACGGCCACTACTTCTTTGCCGATTGGTGTTTTGGCTGGGTTCGCAGCCTGCTCTACGCAGACGGCGCAGTCGAGGAAGTCCGGGACTGGTCGAACGACTTGCCTGAGGCGGGCAGCGTCAACTCATTCGGCATCGGCGGCGATGGCGAGCTGTACCTCGTCAACCACGAAGGTGAGTTCTACGCCATCCGGGCAGTTCGCTAGCGCCGGCAAGGCCGACTAGCCCTCGGGGTCCTCCGGCTCGAGAAGCTCGGCGATCTCGGCGTGGCCGATCAGGCCGACCACCCGACCGCCCGACGTAGCCACGATATGGCGGGCGGCACCCGCCTCGCGCTGCAAGGCATCCAGAAGAGTCGTGTTGACGTCAACGACATCGGCGGGGCCGATTGGCGTCATCGCATCAGCCGCGGTGGTCTCGCGGCGGGCCGGCGGGTCGACCCGGTCCACCTCCAACTGGCCCAGGATCCCGACGATCCGGCCATCGACGGAAACGACCAGCGTCCGCAGCCGGGGCCCCACCTGGTACATCTCGATCGCGGCGGCGACGCTCATCGAACCCGGAACCGATTCCGTGATCGGCCGCATGAGCTGGCCGACGGTGCGACCCCGCGTGGCGGCCTCCAGTCGGTGCGACTGGGTGGAGGCCGCCGCCATTCGCGTCAAGAACCAACCGACCAGGATCACCCAGATGCCGACAGCCGCCGCGGTGCGCAACACCAGGAAGCCGCCGACCCCGACGAGAGCCAACCCGACGTACCTGCCGACCCGAAGTGCGGTTCGAGTCGACCGGTCGCGGTTTCCCGTGTGACGCCACAGTATGGACCGGAGCACCCGGCCACCGTCGAGGGGCAAACCCGGCAACAGGTTGAAGACGGCTAGAACCAGGTTGGCCAGACCCACGAAGCGCAACGCTCCGCCGATGGCAGGGCTTCCGGACAGAGCGCTACTCAGGGCGAGCAGTAGTCCACCGAGCACGGCTGAAGTGATGGGCCCGACGATGGCGACGGCCAACTCAGTCTGCGGAGTCATGTCTGCCTCATCGATTTCCGAGGCGCCACCGAATATCATCAAGCGAATCCGCTTGACGACGACGCCGCGCCTCCGGGCGACGGCCGTGTGGCTGACCTCGTGCGCCAATACGGTGGCGAGGAACAGAATCCCGCCGAGTGCCGCACCGATCAGGGCTTCCGTGGGTGAGGCCGCCGAATCGGGGAGGCGCAATTCCAGATAGATCACCCAGGACAGCAATACGCCGAGGGCAATCAAGGACGTGTCCCCTATGACCTCGACGCCAAGGACCCGAGTTATCCGAAAAGGACGCACTGTCAATCGAGTCGCAGGCCGGGGTCGACGTCGTCAAACCACGTGGCTTGTTCGCCGGCATCGAGCCGGAACCGTGCGGCGGCCGCGATCATGGCGCCGTTGTCGGTACAGAGGGAAGGTGCCGGCAGATACAGCGCGACTCCGGCCGCGGCGGCCCGCTCCTCCATCGCCGCTCGCAGCCGGCGATTAGCCAGCACCCCACCGCCGGCGGCGACCACCGGGGCGCCCGTCTCGACCACGGCATTGAAGGTCTTGGCGACGAGCACGTCGACGATCGCCTCCTGGACGGACGCCGCGACGTCTTCGATGGGAGGAAGGGCGCCGGCCGCTTTCGCCTTCTGCAGGTGGTTGACCACCGAGGTCTTGAGCCCGGAGAACGAGAAGTCGAACGGTCGGTCGGCGAGGGCGCGGGGGAACTCGATAGCGGCGGGGTTGCCGTCGTCCGAGGTCCTATCGATGGCAGGCCCCCCCGGATAGCCGAGTCCCATGAAACGAGCCAGCTTGTCGAAGGCCTCCCCGGCGGCATCATCGATCGTGCTGCCCATAACCGTGTAGTCGCCCCAATCCCGCATATGAACGATCTGGCTGTGACCCCCCGAGGCGAGAAGGACCACGGCCGGCGGCCGGTAGCCCGGGTTCTCCAGGAGAGGAGCAAAGAGGTGACCCTCCATGTGGTCAACCCCTACAAAGGGCTTCTGCAGGCCCCAGGCGAGCGCCTTGCCGAACGAGAACCCGACCATGAGAGACCCGACGAGGCCGGGGCCCCGGGTGGCGGCGACCGCATCGAGCTGATCCGAATGGACTCCGGCTTTGCGCAACGCCAGATGGACCATGGGCCGGATTGCTTCGATGTGGGCCCGGGCGGCCACCTCAGGCACCACGCCGCCGAACCTGGAGTGCATGTCGGTCTGAGTGGCCAGGACGGAGGACAACACGTTGTCGCCGTGGAGCACCGCAACGCCGGTCTCGTCGCAGCTGGTTTCGATGCCGAGGATCATCCGGTCAGACATGGCCGGCCGCCGCCAGTTCGTTGCGCACACCCATCAGCCGTGATTGATAGTCGATGCCGTTGATGTCGTTGGCCCACATCACCAGAGCATCTTCGTTGCGGTAGTAGTGCTTGCGCAGGCCGACCGGGGCGAAGCCGAACTTCTGGTAGAGCCGCTGGGCCCCCTCGTTCGACATCCGTACCTCCAGGGTGATGTGATCGACGCCGGCACCGATGGCGCCCCCGACCAGCTCCAGCATGAGGCGGGTGCCGAGACTCTGCCGGCGTGCCGCGACGTCGACGCCGAGCGTTGTGATGTGGGCATCCGACTCGACCACGAGCAGCCCCCCATAGCCGACGATCCCCACGCCATCCTCCTCCGCCACGAGGTAGCGCCGGTTTTCCATCGCCAACTCGTCGTAGAAGACCCGTACCGACCAGGGGTTGTCATATATCTGCTGCTCGAGCGTAGCCACGGCGGGGATGTCGTCGCGGGTCATGGTGCGGATGGAGGCGTACTCGCTCATCCGGCCGCTCCCGGCCACAGGCCCTCTTCGCGGATGTCGCTCCAGTTGATCAACGCGTCCGGCTCTCGCATGTACAACGGGCGCACCTCCTCGGCGCTGGCGAAGATCCCACGCCCGGCCCGCATCTGGGCGATCTCGAGTATCACGTCGGCCGCCGGAAAGCGGGGACGGCCCACCTTGACGCGATGCAATCCCTGGAAAACGCCGTCGGGAAGGGCAGTGTGGTCGCCGACGACGAGGGCGTCATCACCACTGGCATTGATCAGCGCCGCGAGCTCTTCAGGGGTGACGACTTCCGCCGGGCCGTCCTGGACGACTCCCCCGGGGACGGGTCGGTAGCTCGCCGTGGCCACCTGGCCGCGGCGCACGTCGACGACGGGCCAGATGATGCGCCGCCCGGTGGCCGCCCGCAACGCAAGCACGTCGAGAGAGGAGACTGTGACGATCGGCACACCCACGGCCGCCGCCAGCGCCTGGGCGACCGAGAGCCCGGCACGCAATCCGGTGAAGGGGCCGGGGCCGATATCGACAGCCACCAGCTCCAGGTCGTCCCTGATCCAGCCGGCACGATCGAAGCAGAAGTCGATGGCCGGCACCAGAAACCCGACGTGGCCCTTGCCGGCGACGCTGGCCGACATGGCCACGAGCTCGGCACCGTCGCCAAGCGCTACGGACGAGGCCGGCGTGGCGGTTTCAATGGCAAGGGTCTTCAAGTCGTCAACTCCGCTAGGCGCCGGACGTCCCATTCTCCCTCACCGCGGAAGGTGACCGATCGCAGGTCGCGTTCTTCGACTTTGATGTCGATCGCGAGCAGGTCGGGAGGGAGGGCGCTGCGAACGGCGCCCCCCCACTCAATTGCGAGCACTCCATCGGCGGCGGCCTCGACCAGCTCCAGATCGGTGAACTCGGCGGTCGACGCGAGGCGATAGACATCGACGTGGGTCAGTGGCAGGACGCCTTCGTATTTGCGCACGACGAGAAACGTCGGGCTGGTGACCTGCACGTCGACGCCCAGCGCCTGGGCGATACCGGAGACGAGTAGCGTCTTGCCGGCACCGAGCGAGCCGTTGAGAAGGAGGATGTCGCCCGGGTCGACGATGGTGGCGATGCGGCGGCCCAGAGACTCCATCTCATCCGGCGTGGCGACGGGAACCGGGCCGATCATCTGAACAGTCCCAGCTGATCGAACGCCGGCTCGGCCGCGATCGGCTTGGTTGGTGGCTCCGGGGCCGGTTCGGGCGCGGTCGCCCCTTCATATCGGAGTCGACCCGCCACTACGTCGGCGACCAGTGCGAAATCTGCCCGCATCTCCTCGAGCACTCGGGTGCTGCCCCGCAGGGCCGCCGCCGGGTGGAAGGTCGGGACCAGGAACCGTCCCCACCACTCATACGCTCGCCCCCGCAGCTTGGTGATCCCGGTCTCGGTTCGTAGCAGCAGCTTGGACGAGAAGTTTCCCAGCGTGAGGACGACCTTGGGATCCACGAGGCGCAGCTGCTCGCGCAGATATCCCTTGCACGTGTCGATCTCGTCCTGGCGGGGATCCCGATTGCCGGGCGGGCGGCATTTGACGACGTTGCCGATGTAGACGTTGTCCTCGCGGCTTAGGTCGATCTCGCCGAGCAGCTGGTCGAGCAGCTGACCCGATCGACCTACGAAGGGCAGGCCTTGCTCGTCCTCGCGCTGGCCGGGGCCCTCACCGACGATCATCAGGTCGGCGTCCGCGTCGCCGTACCCGAACACGACATTGGTGCGCCCCGCGCTCAGGCCGCACCGAGTGCAACCTGCGGCTCGCTCCGCCAACGATTGCAGTTGGGAAGCTCGTTCTTCTGAAGATGCCTGGGTGGTCAACTCGCTAGGTCCTCGGTCATGCGAACGCCGATTGGGCCGGCGGTTCTCGCGGTATCTGCGCCCCCATCGTATCTTGCCGACGGCGCCGCCAGACCCACCGGCAGGTCGGCCTCAGTCATCGCCGGCCTCTCCCCGCAGGTAGCGACGCGGCAGCCGCGGACCAAGCCGGCAGACCACCTCGTAGTTGATCGTGCCGAGCAGGTCGGCCCAGTCTTGTGCCGATATGGCATGGGCCCCCTGGGCTCCGAGGACAACCACCTCGTCGCCGATTTGGACCGGGTGATCGCCCATATCGACCACGATCTGGTCCATAGTCACGGTGCCTGCCAGCTCGCGGGGCTCACCCCCGATGAGCACCCGTCCCCGTTCGCTGAGACGGCGGCTGATCCCATCGGCGTAGCCGACCGGGACCGTGGCGACATTCGATTCGGCGTCGAGTGCCCGGCGCCGCCCGTAGGAGGGGCGAGCCCCGGCCGGGAGGCGCTTCGTCATCGACACTCGGGACACAACTCGCATCGCCGGACGCAGGTCGAGGTGGCGGGCTACGCCGGGAGCGGGGCGGAGGCCGTAGATGCCGAGGCCGACTCGCACCATGTCGAGGCGGGCCTCGGGCTGGAGCAGCGCCCCGGCCGTGTTGGCGGCGTGGAGCGCCGGTACCGTGATGC
>CAMYJM010000121.1 GCA_947258635.1 uncultured Acidimicrobiaceae bacterium | reverse complement strand
GACCCGAGCACCGAAGTCATCGACTTGGATGAGGTCCGGCTGCTCGCCAAGGAGCACCGCCCCAAGATGATCATCGCCGGCTACTCGGCATACTCGCGCACCATCGACTGGGCGGCCTTTCGCCGGATCGCCGATGAGGTCGATGCGATCTTCCTGGTGGATGCGGCCCACATCGTTGGCCTCATCGCCGGCGGGGCACACCCCAACCCGGTCCCGCATGCCCATGTGGTGACCGCGACGACGCACAAGGCGCTGCGGGGGCCGCGCGGCGGCCTGATCCTGTCCACCAAGGAGTATGCGGACGCGATCGACAAAGCCGTCTTTCCGGCCGCCCAAGGTGGCGCGATCAACTCTCAGATCGCCGGCAAGGCGTTGTGTTTTGAGATTGCATCGACTCCCGAGTTCCACGCGTACGCCGGCCAGATCGTCCGCAACGCCGCTGTGTTGGCCGACACGATGAGTGAAGAGGGGGCCCGCATAGTGTCGGGCGGAACCGACAACCACATGTTCCTCAGCGACATGCGTTCGATCGATGACGACCTCACCGGGAAGGAAGCCGCGACTCTGCTCGACAACATGGGCATCACCGTGAACCGCAATTCGATTCCAAACGATCCCCGCTCGGCTTTCGTCACATCCGGCATTCGGATCGGCACGCCGTCCGTGACGACGGCGGGCATGAAGCAGGAGCAGATGACGACGCTGGGTCGGTTGATCGTCGAGATCTTGCGCCACCGCGACGACGAGCCGGCCCTCTTCGATCTCAAGGGGCAGGCGGCCGAGCTCAACGAAGCGTTCCGGCCCTATCCCGCAAGCTACTCGGGGCATGTCTAGTGTCCGGGCCCTATTACCTGCGAGGGAGTTGCCCGCCGGCGCCGGCCCGGCCTAGAGTGACAGAGTGAGCTTGTGAACCGGATCACAAGCGGGATCACGGCAATGGGAGAGTCCAACGAAGTCGAGCCCCGCGAGGGCGAAACGCCGATGTCCGCGCACGCCATGGGCGACTGGTCGCGGGCGGGCGGCTTTTTCAGCTCGATCCTGTCCGGTCTTCTGATCGGGTTGGCCGGGGACTACTTTTTCAACACGGAGCCGTGGCTGGTGGTCGGCGGCGTTGTCGCCGGGTTTGCGGTTGGATTCTGGCGGATGATCGTCTTCTCCAACCGCATCATGGAGCAGGCGGGCAATCCCCGTCTTCAGCGGATCGCTCGGATGAGGGCGGCCGCCGAGCAGGAAGACGAAGACGGTGACCTCTGAAGAAGACAAGGTGACAATCGATCAGGCCTACAACCAACCGAGCGTTGTCGCGGCCCCGGTTGAGGCCGTCATCGCCCGCAAGATGGTGCTGCGCACGTGGTGGCTCGGGCCGGTGATTGTGGGCATCGCCTGGGCGCTGCGCGGCTCTGCCGGAGCCTGGGCGGCCGCTATCGGTGTCGTGATCGTTGTTGTGAACTTCCTGGTCGCAGGCGAGCTGCTGTCTCGATCTGCGCGGGTCTCGCTGAAGGTCTATCATGCGGCCGCCTTGCTCGGGTTTTTTGTCCGGCTGGGCTTCATCACGCTGTCGATGTTCGTCGTCGCCAGCGTGGTCGAGATTGATCGCCCCGCCATGGGCGTCGCGGCCGTGGTCGCATACATGGTGTTGTTGTCCCTCGAGGCATGGGCCTTGATGAACGGTGAGCGAAGGGAGCTCGAGTGGAGTCGGTAATCCTCGCGGCCAGCGAGTGCGATGTCAGCCAAGAGATCATCTGCGCTCCGCAGGACGTACTCGAGCTCTTCTTCTTCAAGGACGCTCTGTTCACCATCGGCGGGTTCCACTTCACGCGCACCGTCTTCCTCATCTTCCTGGCCATGTTCATCGTCCTCGGCCTTCTCTACTTCGGTTTGCGCAAGGGCGAAAAGGTTCCGAGCAAGTTCTCCTCGGCGATCGAGGCGCTGGTCACATTCGTCAAGGAGGACATCGCCATCGGCATCATCGGCCCCGAGGGCGTCAAGTACGCTCCCTACCTGCTGGCCGTCTTCATGTTCGTGATCGTCGGCAACCTCTTCGAAGTGACCCCGCTCATCAACTTCCCGATCACGTCGCGCATGGCCATCCCGCTCTTCATCTCACTCGTGACCTGGGTGATTTTCGTGATCGTGGGCTTCAAGAAGAACGGACTCCGCTACCTCGGCGATCTCATCTGGCCCAAGTCGGTACCGGTGGCGTTGCGCTGGCTGGTGGGCATCATTGAGTTTGTGTCTACGTTCCTGCTGCGTCCGATAACTCTCGCCGTCCGGCTCTTCGCCAATCTCGTTGCCGGCCACCTGATGCTCACGCTTCTGCTGGCGTCCGGCTGGATCTTCATGAGCAGCGTCGGCGACATCGGAGTTCGCTCGATCATCGGCCTTCCGTGGTTCGTGTTCGGACTCGGCATCTACGTCTTCGAGATCGTTGTCGCGGTATTGCAGGCATACATCATCACCCTGCTGTCCGCGGTCTACGTACAAACGTCAGTTCACCCAGAGCACTAGAGAGGAACCTCAGTAATGGAAGAAATCAAGGGAGCCATCGCCCTCGTCGGATACGGCCTGGCCGCCATCGGCCCGGGTATCGGCATCGGCATCGTGGTGGGCAACGCCATTCAGGCGATGGCCCGTCAGCCGGAAGCCGCCGGCATGGCACGTACCACGATGTTCTTGGGCATCGCCTTTACCGAGGCGCTGGCGCTCATCGGCTTCGTGCTGTTCTTCATCGCCTAGGAGTCACCCCATGTTTGCAAGTGCAACGCCGTGGCTGCTGGCCACGGAGGCCACCGAAGAAAGCGAAGGAATCGACCTCCTGCTGCCGGAGACTTCGGAGCTGATCGCCGGCATCATTGCCTTTGCGATCATCTTCTTCTTCGCGTGGAAATGGGTCTTCCCTACCATCGGCAAGACGTTGGAGGCGCGCCAAGCCGCCATCAAAGCCGACTACGAGGCCGCCGAGTCGGCCAAAATCGAGGCGGAGAGCCTCAAGAACGACTACCAGGCCCAGCTCGCCCAGGCGCGTGATGAGGCGGGGCGCATCGTCGAAGAGGCTCGCCAAGCCGGTGAGTCTGTTCGGGCCGAGGTCGTCGCCCGAGCCGACGTCGAGGCTGCGGCCATCAAGGAGCGGGCGGCAGCAGACATGTCCGGCGAGCGCGATCGGGTTGCTGCGTCCCTGCGGCGGGAGGTCGCCGATCTCTCGCTCGACGTCGCCGAGAAGGTGGTCGGATCGAGCCTCGATCGGCCGTCCCAGCAGGCGCTGGTGGATCGCTATATCGACGAGCTCGGAGGGCTCGGAAACTGACGTATGGATGACACAACCACCGCAGCCGTCCTCGACGGGTACGCAGCCGGCCTGCTGGCCATCGGCCAGGCGGAAGGCGGCGGCGAGGCTCTCGCCAACGAGCTGTTCGCCATCGGCCGTGCCATCGACCGCTCCGAGGAGCTGCGAGATGCGATCACGAACATCCAGATCCCGGTAGAGCGCAAGCAGAACTTGCTCGCGGACGTTCTCGCCGGTCGGGCCTCCAGCATGTCGATTGCTCTGGTAAACATGCTCGTCGGCGCCGGCAAAGCGCGAGACGTCACCGAGATCGGCCGCCGGATGATCGAGAAAGCTGCTCTGAGCCAAGAGCTGACCGTTGCTGAGGTGCGGTCGGCTATCGAGCTCGACGCCGCCACGATCGGTCGGCTCGAAGCGAAACTGGCCGCGGCGACCGGCAAGAGAATCAAGGCGAACGTGATCGTGGACCCGTCGGTCGTCGGCGGTTTGGTTGCCAAAGTTGGAGACACTGTATTTGACGGGTCGGTGCGCAGCCGGCTCCAAGAGCTGCGAGAGGCATGGGCATAGCGAATGGCTGAATTGACGCTCGATCCCGGGGACATCACGGCGGCGCTGCGGAGCGCCCTCGGCGGCTGGTCCCCTTCAATTGACGCCGAGACGGTCGGCTATGTGGACTCGGTGGGCGACGGCGTGGCTCGGGTAACCGGGCTCCCCAACGCCATGGCGAGCGAGTTGCTCGAGTTCCCGGGCGGGCTCCTCGGAGTCGCCCTCAACCTCGACGAGCACTCGATCGGCGCCGTCATCATGGGTAACAGCTCAGACATCGAAGAGGGCGACGAAGTGCGCGCCACCGGCCGGGTGCTCTCAGTGCCGGTCGGCGATGCGATGCTGGGCCGGGTCGTCGATGCACTCGGGGCGCCTGTGGACGGCAAAGGCCCCATCGCCACCACCGAGCGCCGCCTTCTCGAGGTGCAGGCCCCTTCGGTTGTGCAGCGCCAGCCGGTGCACCAGCCGCTGCAGACGGGCATCAAGGCCATCGACGCTATGACCCCCATCGGCCGCGGGCAGCGCCAGCTCATCATCGGCGACCGCCAGACCGGCAAGACGGCGGTTGTGGTCGACACCATCCTCAACCAGAAGAACACCGACGTGAAGTGCATCTACGTCGCCATCGGACAGAAGGCGTCAACGGTTGCCGAGGTCGCCGCGGTTCTCGAAGAGGCCGGGGCGATGGAGTACACCGTGATCGTCAATGCGGCTGCGTCAACTGCCGCTGCCCTCCAGATGTACGCGCCATACGCCGGTTCGGCCATCGGTCAGTACTGGATGTACAAGGGTGAGCACGTTCTGATCATCTTCGATGACCTGTCCAAGCAGGCCGTCGCCTATCGCGAGATCTCGCTGCTGCTGCGGCGCCCCCCGGGCCGCGAGGCCTATCCCGGCGACGTGTTCTACTTGCACAGTCGGCTCCTCGAGCGGTGCGCCAAATTGTCCGACGAACTCGGCGCCGGGTCGATGACGGCGTTACCGATCATCGAGACGAAGGCCAACGACGTCTCGGCCTACATCCCGACGAATGTGATTTCGATCACAGACGGCCAGATCTTCCTCGAGACGGACCTGTTCTTTTCGGGGATTCGCCCGGCGATCAACGCCGGTATCTCCGTCTCCCGGGTCGGTGGTAACGCTCAGGTCAAGGCGATGAAGAAAGTTGCCGGCCCGCTGCGTCTCAACCTCGCGCAGTTCCGCGAGCTCGAGGCGTTCGCCGAGTTCGGGTCCGAGCTCGACGCCGAGTCGCTGTCCCAGCTCGAACGAGGGCGCCGGGTGGTCGAGGTTCTCAAGCAGGGTCAGTTCACCCCGATTCCCGTCGAGGAGCAGGTGGCGGCGATTTACGCCGTTACCGAGGGGCACATGGACGAGGTCGATACCACCGACATCCACAAGTTCGAGGCCGGCCTCACGGAATTCCTCCGCACCCGGTATTCCGGACTGCTGAGCCAGATCGCCGACACCGGTGAGCTTCCGGAGGAGGAACTGGTGGCTGCAATAGACGACTACAAGGCATCTACCGGCACCAGCGGCGAGTAGCGACCGAGCAGGATCAGGAAGAGATAGCCAATGGCTTCTGCAGAGCTTCGTCAGATCAGGCGCCGAATCCGTTCGGTGCAGTCAACGATGAAGATCACGCGCGCCATGGAACTGATCGCCACGTCTCGCATTGCCCGGGCCCGGGTCCGGGTCGCCGAGGCGCAGCCGTACACGGCGAAGATGACCGACGTCATCCGCAACATCGCCGCGGCCGGCGGCCTCAGCCATCCACTGCTCGAGCGGCGGGATGTCAACACGGCCGGCGTGTTTGTCGTCACTTCGGATCGCGGCCTGGCGGGCGGGTATAACTCGAACGTCCTGCGCCTGGCGGAGCGGGCGCTCAATGCACACCGTGCCAACAACGTCCCGACGCGGCTCTACACCGTCGGTGCCAAGGCCGAGGGCTACTTCCGCTATCGCGGGTACACGATCGAGGAGTCCTTCCTCGGCGTGACCGATACCCCCAGCTATGGCGATGCCCGCGCCGTCGCCAACGTCCTGCTCGACGATTACGAGCAGGCGCGGATGGACTCAGTCGAGGTCTACACCACTCGCTTTGTATCGGCTCTCACCCAGACGCCGGTGCTGTGGCCGCTGCTTCCCATCGAACCGCCGGAGATGACCGACGAGGTCGTCGTTGCCGGCTACGAGTTCGAGCCATCTCCGGAGGAGATCCTGGGCCGGCTGCTGCCGCGTTACCTGGAAGGAACCATCTTCGGAATCCTGCTCGAGGCCTCGGCCTCCGAGCACGCCGCCCGGCGTCGGGCGATGAAGGCGGCGACGGAAAATGCCGAGGAGCTGACCCGGGCGCTCTCGCGAGAAGCCAATGCCGCCCGCCAGGCCGAGATCACAACCGAGATTTCAGAGATCGTTGGTGGGGCCGAGGCCCTCAGCAGCGGCTGACACATACATTTGCCAACAAGCGAGTCCAGAAGGACGACAGGAGAAACAGTGAGTACCAGCACCCTCACCAGCGGAAGGATCGTCAAGGTCGCCGGTCCAGTGGTGGACGTGGAGTTCCCGCCGGACGCCTTGCCCGAGATCCTCTACGCTCTCGAGGTCGACCTCGAGGTCGCCGGCGAGACGACCACGGTCATCTGTGAGACGGCGCAGCACCTCGGTTCTAACCGTTTGCGTGCCATCGCGCTAGCTCCGACCGATGGTGTGGTGCGGGGCGCCGAGGTGCGCAACACCGGTGCTCCTATCTCTGTCCCGGTGGGCGACCAGACGCTCGGTCACATCTTCAACGTGTGGGGCGACTCGCTCGATGCTCCCGACGCCGAATTCCCCGGCGAGCGGTGGCCGATCCACCGGCCCGCTCCGCCCTACGAAGACGTTGAGCCGACGAAGACGGTCTTCGAGACCGGCATCAAGGTCATCGACCTGCTGTCTCCCTACCTCCAGGGAGGCAAGATCGGCCTGTTCGGCGGCGCCGGTGTCGGCAAGACTGTTCTCATTCAGGAGATGATCAACCGAGTCGCCACCCAGCACGGTGGCGTTTCGGTGTTCGCAGGGGTCGGTGAGCGCACGCGTGAGGGCAACGACCTCTACCGCGAGATGCAAGAAACTGGCGTCATCGAAAAGGCCGCCCTTTGCTTCGGCCAGATGGACGAGCCTCCGGGAGTGCGCCTGCGGGTTGCCCTGTCTGCTCTCACGATGGCCGAGTACTTCCGTGACGTGCAGCGTCAGGATGTGCTGCTCTTCATCGACAACATCTTCCGCTTCACCCAGGCCGGTTCTGAGGTCTCCACGCTGCTCGGCCGGATG
>CAMYJM010000120.1 GCA_947258635.1 uncultured Acidimicrobiaceae bacterium | reverse complement strand
CGGATCTGCGTAGATATGGGAGCCGAACATGGACGCCCACCCGGCGCCCTGGGCGGACACGACTACCGGAGCGACGGTGCCGTCTCCCCAGTCGATGGTCCCCTCGTGGACGTCGAGCCAGCCCGGGTCGGTGACGCTGCCGGTGAGGAGCGTTACCCCGCCGGCAAATGCCTCGCGGGATTCGATCGTGGCCGCCGGATCGAGGTTGGTGACCGTCACCGTGACCTCATCGGCATCGGTGAGCCCGGTTGGGCTGATCACCGTGAGCTCGAAGGTGTACGTTCAATCGTCGATGGCGAGGAATGTCGGCTGCTCGGCGGTGGATGACGGAAGGACCACCGGCGGACCGATCGCGGTGAGGGCGCGCCACTCGTAGCTGAGCGGGCCCTCGACGGTGCTCGCCTCGGAACATGTAGTGATCGAAGACTCACCGCCGGCATCGGTCCCGACGATGGTCAGGCAGATCTCGTGAAGCCCGGTGCCCAGCGCCGCAATATCGAGGGTGAAGGGAATGTCTGCAGGCGCATCGGTCGGTAGGCCGACAGTCGCTGAGATGTCAATAGGATCTGCGCCGTCGATGGAAAGCAAGGCGCTGACCAGCCGGGCTCCGACCACGCCGGGGAGAATGTCCGGCAGGTTGCCGACGTCCGGAACGTTGGTGCAGGTGCCCCCGGTCAGATCGGCAACGTCTTGCAGCTTGGCGCCGACCCGGCCACTCGTACAGGTGTTGCTGGCCCCGATCGCAAACGCCTCAAAGACCGTGGGATTGGCGCACGGCAGAACGTTGGCCACCGCGCCGCCGCGGTTCGATGCGCCGTCCGACATGAACACTGCGATCCGGGTCGAGGCTGTGCTCCCAGCAAGCACGTTGCACGCGGCATTGGCCGCCGCCGGGATGTTGGTGGCTCCACCGGCTCGCAGAGCGCGCAGCCGCTGCTCGAGGTCGAGCACACCGTTGCCGTCGCGATCGTCGGCGGGGCCGATTAGCTGGGCCACAGTGGGAGTCGGGTCCAGATCCTCCGCCCGGGCGCTGCTCGAGAACGTGACCAGCGCAACGTCCTTGACTGTCTCTGCTGTCAGGACTTCGTCGTGCAGTTCGAGAATCGCCGCGATCTCGCAGTCGATGATCCGGTTGCTTCGGCCGTCCCCGTTTTGGTCGCCAGCACAGCCGCCGCCGAAGTTGGCGCTGCCGGAGAGGTCGATGATGTAAGCGATCGCAGTGTCGGGCACCGCGGCGCCCTCCCCGATCGCAACGGATCCGGTGAGTGGCTGGGTGCCACCGGCGACGCCGCCGAGCTCGGTGAGGGAGGCGCTCACCGACGTCCCGCCGGGCAGATTCCCTTCGACGGTCGACGCCACGAGGTTGAGCGAGCCGCGATCGAATGAAGCCGAGCCATCGAGGGCGACAGTCGAGCCTTCAGACACGGTCTGGTCGGGACCGGCATCAGCAACGGGGCCTAAGGCTCCGGGTGTGGGGTCAGGGTCGGGATCGGGATCGGGTGGTTCCGGAGCGATCTCGCCGCGGAACTCGAAGACGTTGTCGTCGTAGTCACGGTCCCCTCCCCCGAACAGATCTTCGAACCCAACGATGGCGCGGCCCTCTTCGAGGAACTCGACCTGGGCGTGGATGATTCCGTCAGGATTCCGTTCGGCGGGGCCCATCCGGAACTCATTGCCGCGAACCCGAATGCCGAAAATCAGCTCGTCGCCGGCGGCGAAGGGCCCAATCTCAACGATCTTGCCGACCTCACGATTCGTGGCGATGAAGGTCTCCGGGCCGGGCTCGAGCAGCCACAGCTCACTCGTCAGTCCCGCGCTGGCCGGCCTCACTTCGACCTCCACCAATCCGCCCGAGGAGTACAACTGCCCCCCGAGCACAGGGCCGGTTTGGGCTGTAGCGGGATGTGGCGGAGCGGCAAACAGGAGGGTTGCCGTGAGCAGGAGTGACAGTCCGAGAGCCCGCGCTCTCACGAGCCGTAGCTGAGATACCAACAAAGCGTCCCCCATAAGACGTAGCGGCGGTTTCGGGGGAGGCTATCGCAAGGCGCCGGCCCATCGCCAGTCGCCCCGGGTCTTCACGCCTAGATGAAATCACCTTTCAGATAGGTCCGGCCGTAACGATGTGGCTTCGGCCGCCGCCAAGATCCGACCTACCGCAGCAGGGTCGGTATCTTGCGCCGATGGGATTCCGGATCCTCCGACTTGTGGCGCCGCTGGGCCTCGCCCTCATGGTCGCGGCATGCACCGGCGACGCGGCGCCCGTTACAACCAGGACAACGGCAGCCCCAGCCACTTCCGCCCCGACCACCACGCCACCCGCCGCCACGGCCTCGACTTCCATTGCCACAAACACCTCTACCACCACGGCCGCGGTGCCCGCTCCCGCTGCACCGCAGTCGATCCCCGTCGCCACCCTCGAGCTCGTGGCGTACCCGGTGCCTGCAGGGTCGCGACCGCATGATGTCGCCCCGGCTGCCGACGGCGGCGTCTGGTACACGGCGCAGGGCTCCGGCGAGCTGGGCTGGCTCGATCCGACCGCCGGCGAGACCCGCCACATCGACCTGGGCGCCGGCTCCAAGCCACATGGCGTGATAGTCGATGACGACGGCTTCGCGTGGGTCACAGACGGCGGCCGCAACGCGATCCAGAAGGTCGATCCACTGACCGACGAGGTCACCGAATACCCGCTCCCGGCCAACCGGCCCAATGCCAACCTCAACACGGCCGCCTTCGACGGAACCGGCCGATTGTGGTTCACCGGGCAGAACGGCATCCACGGCGTTCTCGATCCCGCCACGGAATCCATGGACGTGTTCGACTCGCCGCGAGGCCGTGGACCCTACGGCATTGCCGCCACGCCGCGGGGCACCATCTACTTCGCGTCGCTTGCTGGTAGCTACGTCGGGCTCATCGGCGAGGACGGCTCGGTCACAGTGCTCGAGCCGCCGACCCCAAGCCAGGGAGCCCGCCGCGTGTGGTCCGACTCCACCGGTGCTATCTGGGTCAGCGAGTGGAACTCAGGCCAGTTGAGCCGCTATCGGCCGCCCGATGAGTCATGGGACATCTGGCCGCTGCCCGGGGGCGACGCGTCGGCATACGCCGTCTACGTCGACGACACCGACATCGTCTGGGTCACCGACTTCGGCGGCAACGCCATCCATCGCTTCGACCCCGCAACCGAGACTTTCCACACGTTCGAGCTGCCGTCCAACCCCGGTGACGTGCGGCAGCTGCTGGGACGCCCCGGGGAGGTGTGGGGCGCCGAATCGGCCGCCGACCAACTCGTCGTCATCCGCCGCAGCGGCGATTAGACCCGGCCCTTCTCCGCTCGATAGCGCAGCCGACCCAGGGCAGCCGCCGCGACGACCGCAATCAGGACCGACCAGGGCCAGATCGAGACTCCGCCGGAGGTTGGCGGCTGCGGTGGGGAACCGGCTATGGCGGCGGGGGGCGCGATGGCGTCCGGACCGGCCACATCCGCGGCCCAAGATTTGTCCGCCACCCTCTTGGAGGCCTCCAACGCCACCGCGGCGGAGGACAGGGCGTGCTGCAGCCCATCGGGAGCGCGGAACCACCCGATGACGCTACCCCCCCAACCCTCGAGCGACGGCTGGAGCGGAGTGTGAATCACGGGTCCGCCGGCTGCGTTCGGGTAGAGATACTGCACGATCGTCCGATCTGCGACGGACAGCGCCGGAGGGCCGCTGTTGACCCACGCCACCGTGTATTCGTCTCCGAGAGTTCCGTCGCTGAGGTCCTGGGGCGGGGACTCGAGCCTCGTATTGCTCCCGAACCACAACCCGGTGAGCTCCATGAGGCCTGAGATGTCGGCGTGGGCCTCCAATGTCATCTCGACCGCGTCGAGATCCGGGCCGGTGATCGTGACCGACTCGGGACCTTTGGCTACGGCCGGGCCGATGAATACCACACTGATGGCACCGATCATGCCCGCCACGGCCATGGTCTGCGTCGCCGGCCACCGCCGAGTCGCGGCCTGAGTCGAAGGAATCGGATTCATCGCACTTGCTCCAATCTGTTGACGACGCCGAGGGCGCTGTCCAAGTCGCCCGCGGTTTCGAGTCGATAGTTGATTCCGTCTACTTCCCAAAGCAGGACGTTGGCGGCGAGCCGGGCCGTTTCCTCGACCGGTTCTCCTCGCTCATCGAGGAGGGTGAAGGTGTGTGGTGCGCCCTCGAGCCACAGGCCGTCGACTCCCTCGACCGTCACAACGCGCACGGCCGAATCGGGCCCGACTCCTTTCTGACCCCATGTCAACGAGCCGGGTGACTGCATGAGCAGCAGCGCAACGTCGGAGCCGCGAGCGGCCGGAAGAAGGGGCGAGCCCTCCCAAACCATGGCAATCACGCCGACATCACTGCGGTAGACGACATCGGCGGGCCCCAGCTCGCCGCCCTCAGGGGCCCGCAGGGCAAAGCGGACGGACCCGACCGCCTCGTCGAGGGTGACCCGGGCGCCGAGATCGAGATCCCCTCCGAGTTGCGGCACCGCCTCGATGAGATTGAGCCGCACCCCGGCGGCTTCGAGCATGTCGGCCACCGCGTCGCGCACCGGGGGCGACAAGACGAGCACTCCGGCGAAGACGGCGGCAACCGCGGCGGCGTACCTCACGGCATGCCACCGCCGCCGGAAAGGCAGATGCTCAGGCGCCGTGATGCGGGCCACCACCCGCGGAGCAAGATCGTTGGTGGGATCCGGCCAGTCGACTGCGGCGGCGAGGGTCGTGAGGGCCCGCTCGAGCGGAGTAGCCGTCATGGCGAATCCTCCACCACGACGGCGCGCAGCCGGTCGAGAGCCCGGGCCGAGCGGGACTTGACCGTTCCAGGGGGCAATCCCAGTGCCCTCGCCGTCTCCCGCTCGGACATACCGAGCAGGTAGCGATAGGCGATCACATCTCGGTATCGGGGCGGAAGCTCGTCGATGTGCCGCAACAACCGGCGCTGCTCGTCGCGAGCCATGGCGTCGGCCTCGGGAGAGGGGGCCGCCTCACCCGAGGCCGGGTCACCGCTGACCCGCAGCTCCAGGCGGCGCCGCCGCCGATCGGCGCGAACCCGGTTGAGAGCCTCATTGCGCACGATCCGCATCAGCCACGGTCGCAGCGGCGCGTCGGCACGGAACCGCCGGATCGACCGATAGGCCTTGATGAAGGCGTCTTGCGTCACGTCGGCAGCCTCCGTGTGGTCCCGCACAACTAAGTAGGCGACGCGCAGCGCAAGCGGTTGATGCATTCGAACCAGCTCGCCAAATGCCGCCGTATCTCCATCCTTCGACCTCACGATCAGTTCCCGCTCATCCAGTGGACGGCCATCCACAGGTGTTTCACACCTCCTCATACACCGCACGGCGCTCCTAGGTTCCATCGGGATCGGCATGGGCGGCAGCCGGTTCAGCCGCCGCTCACGGCTTGGAGGACGGTCAACGTGTCGCCTTCGCTCACCGCACCCGCGAACGATCGGACCGCCGTGTCGTTGTGGAAGAACATCACGTGAGGACGGACGGCACCCTGCTCGTCGAGGAGATGCACCCGCAGCTCGGGGTGGAGGGTGAAGACCGCATCGACGACTCCGCCGAGATCGTCGCCGGCAACGGTGAACCGGCGCTCGCCCTTCACGAGGGCCGCCAGCATCGTGGGAATCGTCACGCTGACGTCGGCCATCAGGTGCTGAGAACCTTGACCGCGGCGATCCGCGGGACCGTCATCGGGAGCCGGCTCCATGACTCGCCGCGGTCCGTCGACCAGTACACCTCGCCGCCGGTCGTCCCGAAATAGACCCCGGCGGCGGGCAGGCCGTCTCCGTCCATGGCACCGCGCAGTACGCCGACATAGGCCGGTTCGGTCGGCAGACCTCGGGCGGAGGCGACCCAATGGTCGCCGTCGTCGTCGGACACGTACACGGCGAGGTTGCCATCGACCGGCGTCCGATACTCGTCCGACTCGAGGGGCACCACGAAGAGCCGCCCGGTGTGGTGGTCGCGCACGATGGGAAAGCCGAAACCGCTCCCGGGTATGCCCTCTTGGATGCGCTCCCAGTCGACACCACCGTTGGTCGTGCGGAACAAACCGCGATGCTCCTGGCGCCACATCCGATCCGGATTGGCAGGATCGGGAACGATGCAGTGGACGCAATACCCGATGTCATCCTCGTCGCCGGGCGCCGCGATCTCCACCCCGTTGTTACGCAACTCCCAGGTGTTGCCCCCGTCGGCCGTAGCGAACACGCCTACGGCCGAGATCGCCACCCAGATACGCTCGGGGTCGTTCGGGTCGACGACGATACGATGAAGAGCGAGCCCGCCGAGCCCGGGCTGCCAGCGGTCCCGCGTGGCGTGGTCGTTGAGCGCGTCGACCGGGTGCCAAGTCGCGGCATCGTCGTCGCTCCAGAAGAGCCCGGCCTCGGCGACGCCGGCGAAGATGCGGGCCCCTGCGGTGGCGAAGCTCCAGATCCGCTCCAGCTTGCGGCCGCCGTCCGCCTCGTACGCCGGGCCCGCAACGACCTGTTCCCACTCTTCGAGATCCGGGGACCGGTGAATCGCCGCGCCGTACCAGGTCGAGCCGGTTCCCAGCAGATAGTCACCACCCGGTGACCGGCCGAAGGCGGTGACCTCCCAGCCGCGCTGATGGGGCCCCGAGATCGACCATGAGCGCCGATCCTCGGACCGGGCGAACCACGCTCCCTTCACGGTGCCGATGCCGACCACGACCGCCATGTCTACCTCCCCTTTGTCTGTCCGCCGGAGGCTACCCGTAGGTTTCTCGTACCCGCGACGCCCCCCGGCCAGTCATTTCACAGTGTCGATTGGTATGGTCGAAGGATGGTCGATTCAGGACAGGTGAGTGATTTGGGTTTTGAACAACTGCTCGTAGATCTGGCCAACCCCGAGAATGGGGCCTTGAGGCAGCGCTGGGAGACCAGCCCGAGTGCCGTGGCGACCGAGTACGGCATCACCGACAAGCAGTTCGACATGATCATCGAGGGAAACCCCAACAAGATCCAGGCCGAGCTCAAGAAGGAGGCATCGGAGAAGGACGCGGTTCCATCGATCCTCCCCAGACTCAGGGTGATCTGACCCCCGCAGCTCCTCCACCCCGTCAGGTTCCCAGCGCCAGCTCGACGGCCCGCGGTTAATCGACGGTCACCGCCTCCG
>CAMYJM010000119.1 GCA_947258635.1 uncultured Acidimicrobiaceae bacterium | reverse complement strand
GGGGAGATGGGGATGAGGGTGGGGGCGGGTGAGACGTCCGGGGTTGGAGAGGCTGCCGCGGTTAGCGCCATGTCGGGGGTCGTGTCGGGGGTCGTGTGGGGGGTCTCGTGAGCGCCGGCCATCGACATCGAAGCGAGCGCCACGGCATTGAGGACAACCGCGATCACCAACCCCTTGGAGCGATGCCGTGAGC
Organism: uncultured Acidimicrobiaceae bacterium; assembly: GCA_947258635.1. Taxonomy (GTDB): domain Bacteria; phylum Actinomycetota; class Acidimicrobiia; order Spongiisociales; family UBA5794; genus JAHEJX01. Next base: position 11,632 of record CAMYJM010000119.1, on the reverse strand, counting down.
GCGCTGAGACGGCCTTCAATACCTTCCCCTTACCCTGTGGTCCGTATTCTACGGGTTGCCGGTGATCGACGTCGCCGAAAATCGCGGCCATGGTGCGGATTCGCGTCGGCTAGATTTGAGGGCAGGGCCTCCGACCTCGACACAACGGTGGCTGAACGGGAGGCAACTTGGCGACCTTCTTCGGTGCGCTGTTTGGCGTTACCGGGTTGCTTCTCGTCGTCAGTGCGCCGACGCTCGTCCTGGCCCGGCGCAGAGGCCGTGATGCTCTTGCCATCAAGTTCATCGGCGCGGCCGTCGCCATCGGGCTCTTCTCCGCGCTCGGCGCAGTCGGGTCCAAGCGACTCGTGGATAACTGCAGGGATTCCGGAAGCATCTCCTGCCTTGACGTCGGCTACTCCGGGTTCCTGTTGCTCGTCGTGCTCGTCTTCGTCATCACATCGGTCAGTGCCGCGTTCAAGCTCTACCGCGATTAGCGTCGCGCAGGCCCAATCGCTCTTCCGGCCCGATATGATGCCGGTGATTATCAAAAGGAGGGCCAATTTGGCGCACGGTTATGCGGGGAAGATCCTCCACGTTGATCTGACGGCAGGTTCTCTCGAGATAGAGGAGCCTCCCGAGGAGTTGTACAGGAAGTACATGGGCGGCAGCGCCCTCGGTCTCTATTACTTGCTCAAGAACACGCCGCCAGGTGCTGATCCGTTCGGTCCCGAGAACACGCTGGCCTTCATGCTCTCATCGATCACCGGCGCCCCGATCGCGGGCCAGAGCCGGGCCACCGCGGTCGCCAAGTCGCCGCTCACGGGCGGCGTGGGAGACAGCCAAGCGGGCGGATTCTGGCCGGCCGAGCTCAAGTTCGCCGGGTTCGACGGCATCGTCATCCGTGGGGTGTCGCCCACGCCGGTCTACCTGTGGATCAACAAGGGCGAAGTCGAGCTGCGCCCCGCCGACCATCTCTGGGGTAAGCCGACCCTCGAAGTCGATCGGATGCTTCAGGAGGAGCTGGAAGACGAGCGGATTCAGGTCGCCCAGGTAGGTCCGGCCGGTGAGAAGCTGATTCGATTCGCCGCCATCATGAACATGGCGAACCGGGCTCATGGCCGCACCGGATTGGGGGCGGTGATGGGCAGCAAGAAGCTCAAGGCCATCGCGGTACGAGGCGGCAAGAAGAAGATTCCGATGGCCGACCCGGCCGGGCTCCGCGCCATCATGCAGCCGTCGATCCCGGCCATTAAAGAGGACGAGGACGTGTGGGACCTCGCCAAGCACGGGACGCTCGGGGTTCTCGAGGGCCAGAACGCCAGTGGCGGGCTGCCAACGCGGAATTACCTGAGCGGCTGGATGGGCTACGACCGCGCCGCCGCCATCGGTGGCGAGCGCCTCTTCAACGACCTGCTCCGCGGCGCCGCCGAGGGCACTCAGATGAAGGAAGGCCGCGAAACCTGCTACTCGTGCGCCGTGCGCTGCAAGCGAGCTGTCGAAGCCGAATGGCAAGGCAATGCGATCAATCCGGATTCGGGGGGACCCGAGTACGAGACGGCCTCGACTTTCGGGTCGTACTGCGATATCGACGACATCCACGCCATCTCATATGCCAACCAGCTCTGTAACGAGGCGGGCGTGGACACTATCGCGACGGGCGCCACTATGGCCTTCGCCATCAACTGTTTCGAGGATGGCGTGATCACGGCCGAGGACACCGGAGGCATCGAGCTCGGGTGGGGCAAGGCTGAAGCGATGATCGAGATGCTGAAGAAGACCCTGAATCGTGAAGGCTTAGGTGACATCTTGGCGGAGGGTTCCGCCCGGGCAGCCGCCCGGATCGGCAACGGGGCAGAGGACATTGCGGTCACCGTCAAGGGAACCGAATTCCCGGCACATATGCCGCAGGTGAAGCCTTCGTTGGCTGTGATATACGCGGTGAATCCATTTGGCGCCGATCACCAATCGAGCGAGCACGATCCCAACTACACGCCCGAGTTGGTCAGGGAGTCCCCGGAGAAGTACGGCAAGAGGGCCGCGGACCTGGGGCTCACCAACCCCCAGCCGGAGGAGGCGCTCAACGAAGCCAAGGTCGAGTACGCCCTGAAGACTCAGTACGCCTACTCGGCGCTGGATACCGCGGATGTATGCCAGTTTGTCTTCGGGCCGGGGTGGCAACTGCTTGGGATGGAGGAGCTGGCCGGGGTCATCTCGGCAGTGACCGGCGAGGAGACCACGGTCGATGATCTGCTGACGATCGGGGCGAGGCGACTCAACATGTTGCGCGCTTTCAATGCTCGGGAGGGTTTCACCCGGGAGAACGACACGCTGCCCAAGCGGCTGTTCGAGCCCCTGGTGGGCGGGCCGAGCGACGGCAAGGCCGTGGACCGCGCCACCTTCGAGGCGGCCATTGCCTCGTACTACGAGCAGGCCGGATGGGACCCGGTTACCGGCAACCCGACTCCCGAGACCCTAGAGAACCTAGGGCTGGGCTGGTTGCTGCCCGAGCTCGCGGTGTGACGCCAATGACGATCGTGGAGATGCGCTGATCGGCGGAGCCGAAGATGTGCGGATGCGCGGCTTCCGTCACCGGGTTCCTGTGGAGGAGGCCCGCGCCGCGGCGCTGCGCGGCGTCGCTCGGCTCGGCGCCGAGCCCGTATCGCTCGACGTTTGCGCCGGAAGAGTTCTGGTCGGTGATGTCATCAGCGGGGTTGACGTGCCTCCCTTCCGGCGCGCCACCATGGATGGATATGCAGTACGGGCCGAGGACACCTTCGGGGCTTCCTCCTACAGCCCGATTCCGCTGGCGGTGGTGGGCGAGTCGCTGCCCGGAACGGTGCCCGCCGCCGCCCTCGAAGCCGGGTCGGCGCTGCGGATCATGACCGGGGCGCCCGTTCCCGATGATGCCGACGCCGTTCTTCGGGCGGAGGACGCCACCCAGCGTGGCGACGTCGTCGAGGTACGGGCTGCAGTGGCGGTCGGAAAGAACGTGAGCCGCATCGGTGAGGACATCGCGACCGGCGATCGGGTGCTGACCGACGGGCGCCGCCTGTTGCCCCAGGACGTGGGGCTGCTGGCGTCGATCGGGCACTCTCCGGTGGAAGTGGTGCGCCATCCGGCGGTTCGGGTGATCGTATCCGGCGATGAACTGCTGGCGCCGGGAGCCGCTCCCCATGGCACCAGCATCGTCGACAGCAACTCGCCGATGCTGGCGGCACTGATCGAACGCGACGGCGGGACCGTCGAGGTGGCGCGGATTCGCGACGACCGCGATGCCATGCATGCTGCGCTCGCGTCCCCTGGGGCCGATGTGATCGTGACCGCGGGGGCAGCTTCTGTGGGAACGGAGGATCGAGTGCCGCTGCTGGTTGCCGAGTTGGGAGAGCTTCTCGTTCACGGAGTTGCGATGCGGCCGTCCTCGCCGACCGGGGTAGGGCGCATCGCCGAAACTCCCGTGGCGATGCTCCCCGGCAACCCGGTGTCGTGTCTGGTTGCCTATGACTTCTTCGCCGGGCCCGTTATCCGCCGGATGGCCGGATTGCCCGAGGGCTGGCCTTATCGCTCCGTCCGCATGCCGCTCGCCGGGCGCCTCGTTTCGCAGATCGGCCGGGTCGACTACGCCCGGGTGCGGGTCGATTCGGCAGGGGTCCACCCGCTGGCTATCTCGGGGGCGTCGGTGTTGTCGTCGGTGACCAGGGCGGGCGGCTTTGTCATCGTCCCCGCCGGGTTGGAGGGCTACGCCGAAGGGACTGAGGTGGAGGTCTACCTCTACGACGCGGACGTGCCGCTGTGAAGCAGCGCCAGTTCCTCGACGTTGTCGACGAGTCGGTGGCCCACCAGCGGTTCGATGAGGCATGCGCCCACCTGGAGCCGCGCACCGAGACGGTTCCGCTCGATTCGGCGCGCGGGCGGGTGCTGGCGGCCGACGTAGTCGCCGCCGTCGACGTTACGGCGTTCGACCGCAGCAACATGGACGGCTACGCCGTGCGCGCCGCCGACACGTTCGGGGCCGAGGAATTGGAGCCGATCCCGCTGGCTGTGGCCAACCTGTCGCTGGCGGCGGGCCAGGCGCCTCCACCGGACTTCGAGCTCGAACCCGGTACGGCCGTGGCGATCGCCACCGGCGCCGTTGTGCCCCGTGGGGCGGATGCCGTGGTGATGATCGAGCACACAGAGCCCGATCCGGCCGGCATCCGGGTGAGCCGGGCGGCGGTGCCCGGGGGCAATGTCACCTACGCCGGCTCCGATATCGGCCGGGGTGAGACGGTGATCCGAAGGGGCACCAGGCTGAGCTTTCGCGAGACCGGCGTGCTGGCCGCCGTCGGCGCCGCCGCCCTCGAGGTGATCGCCCAACCCCGCGTCGCCGTCATCTCGACCGGCGACGAGATCATTGCCCCCGGCGACCCACTCGCCGTCGGTCAGGTCTATGACTCGAATCAGCGCACCCTGCTGGACGCGGCGCCGAGCTCGGCTGCGAACCGGTGGCTTGCGGAATCATTCCCGACGATGAGGCTGCGCTCGAGCAGGCCATCGGGGATCTGGTCGCCGGCTCCCCGACGGTGGATGTCGTCCTGTTGTCGGGCGGAACCTCGAAAGGCGAAGGCGACATCAACGCCACCGTGGTGCATCGGATGGGGGAGCGCCGCGAAGGGTCGGCCGGGGTCGTCGTCCACGGAGTCGCCCTCAAGCCGGGTAAGCCCGTCCTCTTGGCAGTTGTCGCCGGCACCCCGGTCGTCGTGCTTCCCGGGTTCCCGACTTCGGCCATCTTCACCTTCTACGAGTTCGTGGCCCCGCTATTGCGCCGGCTGTCGGGGGTAGCGGCGCCGCCGCGTGGGTTGGTCGAGGCGGCGGTGCCGTTGCGGATCACGTCGGCGCCCGGTCGCACCGAGTACAACCTGGTCGATCTGGTGGAGGGTCGGGACGGATTGGCCGCCTACCCGATCGGGGCGGGTTCGGGGAGCGTGACCGCCTTCGGACGCGCCGATGGCTTCATCAGGATTCCGGCCGCTACGGAGTATCTCGAAGAAGGTGCCGCGGTCACCGTGCACCTGCTGCATGCCGGGGTGCGGCCCGCCGATTTGGCCGCCGTCGGGAGCCATTGCGTCGGGTTCGACTATCTGCTCGGGCTGCTCGCCGACCGCGGCTACCGCGTGAAGATGGTGCCGGTGGGTTCCATGGGCGGCATCACCGCGGTCGGTCGGGGAGAGGCCGACGTCGCCGGGATCCATCTCATGGACGAGGAGACCGGCGAGTACAACACTCCGTTCCTGCCGCCGGGTGTGCAGTTCCTTCCCGGCTACCGGCGTCGTCAGGGGATCGTCTTCAGGCTCGAGGACGGCGAGCTGGCCGGGGCCGGTGATGAAGCGCTGCGAGACCTGCTCCGCGCCGGGTCGCGTCGCATGGTCAATCGGAATCCGGGAAGCGGCACCAGGGTCATAATCGACCGGCTGCTCGGCGGAGCCCGTCCCGCCGGCTATCTGCACCAGGCGCGAACCCATCATGCGGTGGCTGCCGCGATCGAGCAGGGCCGGGCGGATTGGGGTGTCACCCTCGACACCGTCGCCGCTACTGCCGGGCTCGAGTTCAGGTTCCTCCAGGACGAGCAATTCGACTTCGCCGTCCCGGAAGCTCGTTGGGATCGGCCTGCGGTGGCTGCCCTGCGCGGCCTCCTCGACGAACCTGTGGTCGTCGAAGAATTGCGGGCGCTCGGCTTTCTACGCCACGCGACGGGGTAGTTGCGCTGCATCCGGGGTTGTTGCAGCCGGCTGTGTGGTGGCGAGGCTCTCGGTCACCTGGTGGGCAATGCGGAGCTTGACTTGCTCGCTGCTGGTCGAGCCGTAGCTCATGGAACGTATCCGGCGGATGACCTCTTCGGGGTCGGCACCTTCGTAGACGTTGAGCAAACCGATCCGGCGGACGCGATCGAGCGGGGCCACCTCTTCTCGCGCCCGGCGTCTCTTGAATCGGATGAAGCGCACCCTGGTCGTCCTTTCCACCTTTGCGTACTCTATCGAGACTCGAACCGGGCTCACAGGGGCAACCTGGCCAGTGGAGATTGGACTAGTTACCGGTCCGGCACGGGCCGCCCCCACCCGGTGACTCAACGCATCGAATCGAGCGTGGCGAGTACGGCCGCCTCGATCCTCGCCACGGAGGGGAGCACCGCCTCCTCGAGCGGGGGGCTGTAGGGAACCGGGAGATTGGGGTTGGCGACCCGCCCCACCGGGGCTCGTAGCGCGGCAAAGGCTCGTTCCATCACCTGGGCCCCGATCTCAGCCCCCACGCCACACCGTTGGGTGTCTTCGTCGACTACCACCAGGCGGCCCGTCTTGTGTACGGAGTCGACGATGGTGTCGATGTCGAGCGGTTCGAGGGTGCGGGGATCGATGACCTCGACAGCCACGCCCCGGCGCTCCAGATTGGCGGCGGCCTGCAAGGCCAGGGTCACCATGTAGGAGGTCGCCACCACCGTGACGTCGGCGCCGGGCCGCCGGATCTCGGCAACGCCGAAGGGCACCAGGTAGTCCTCATCGGGCACGGGGCCGGCGTCGTCGAGGAGCTTGTGGGTGAAAAAGAGCACCGGGTTGTCGTCGCGCACCGCCGTCTTGAGCAGCCCCTTGGCATCATGTGGCGTTGTCGGCACGACGATCTTGAGGCCGGGGAAGTGCCAGTAGAGCGCCACCGGCGACTGCGAGTGCTCGGCGCCCGCCGATACATAGCCGCCGATCCCCTGCAGGAAGACGATGGGCAGTGTCATGCCGTGGTTGGCGCCGTGCACGTATCGCCACTTGCCTGCCTTGGACAAGATCTCATCGAGGGCGTTGAAGGCGAAGTCGGCAAGGTGCAGTTCGGCCACCGGCCGCATGCCGGCGAGGGCGGCTCCTACCGCGGATCCGGCTATGACCGTTTCGCTCATGGGAGCCGACCGCACCCGTTTCTCGCCGAACTCTTCGACCAAACCACCGGTGGCGCTGTCACCGGCGCTCGGGTACAGGCCGAGGCCGAGCACGTAGACCGTCGGGTCGCGCCGCATCTCCTCCCGCAACGCCTCGTTCATGGCCTCGGTGACGGTGAGGGAGCGCATCAGGCGTAGAGGTCTTCGAACGCATCGGCGGCGGCCGGCAGGGGGCTCTCGAGCGCATACGTCGCGGCCGCATCCATCTCCGCACGGGCGGCTTCGTCGACGGCCTGGGCGGCCGCGTCCGTCAGCACACCGGCCTCGAGAAGGCGGCGCCGGAAGCGCTCAATCGGGTCCTGCCCCAGCCACGCGGCAGCCTCCCGAGGGTCGCGGAGGTCGGTGCTGGTCTCGCCGAACGGCCGCATTCGGTAGGTCTTCAGCTCCAGAAGCGATGGCCCGTTGCCGGCCCGGGCCCGCGCGATCGCCACCGCGGCCGCTCGATGAACGGCCAGCACGTCGTTGCCGTCCATCACCTCGCCGGGCATTCCATAGCCCGGGGCCATGGCGGCGATGTCGGCCACGGCCGTATACATCGGAGCGGGCACATTGCCCATATACCCGTTGTTCTCACACACCCACACGACCGGCAGCCGCCACACGGCGGCGGCGTTCATTGCCGCATGCGTGGTGCCCCGGTTGCTGGTGCCTTCGCCGAACAGCGATACGACCACCTGGTCGCCGTCGCGGATCTGGATCGCGGTGGCCACGCCGATCGCCAGCGGGGCATGCCCGCCGATGGTGCCGCTCTTGCCCAAGATGCCGTGCTCGAGGTCGGCGATGTGCCGGCCCCCCTTGCCACGGCAGTAGCCCGTGCGCTTGCCGAGCAGTTCGGCGAGGAGCCGACCGGGGTCGCTGCCGCGTCCGATGAAGCTGTACGCCCCCCGATGGGTGTATGTCAGGTAGTCGTCGGGGCGCAGCTGGCAGATGGTTCCCATGGTCCCTTCCTGGCCGATTCCACTCAGCCATGAGCCCGGAACCTCGCCGGCCGCCACGAGTGCACCGGCCCTCTCCTCGAACGCCCGCGACCTCACCATCAGCGTGTATAGCTCGAGCTGCTCTTCCGGCATCGGCTCCACGGCCACCTCCGAAGCTGACGGACCGCGCGGAGTCCTGGCATCAACCTACCGGATGACGCGGCGGCGCTGCCGGCAATGGTGCGTGCGGGGTCGGGGCCCGCTATGGAGCGGGCGCCGGCTGGTCGAAGACGCCGCTCCAGAGGGTGCTGATCGCCGCGGTCTCAGTGGCGAGTGCCTTCCAGTCGACGTCGAGGGTGGGGATCGTGTCCAGCGGAGGGGCCCCCTCCGGCGGCGCCACATCTGTCCGCACCGGGTAGAAGCTGCCGAGTTGAACGACGATCTCCTGGCCGGGCCGGGAGAGGATGAAGTCGAGGACGGCTCTGGCGGCGTCGGGATTCGGCGCATCGGCGGTGATTGCTATGGGGCTCGGGATGACCACCGTCCCGCTCGCGGGGTAAATCCAATCGATAGTGGCACCGTCATCTCGAGCCCGGCGGGCCATGTAGTCGAGGACGGCCACTGCCTCGAACCTCCCGGCGACGAGACCGTCCCGTGCGGCCCCATTGCTGGCGACCGGAGCTGTGCCGTTGCTGGCCAATCCATCGAAGAAACCTCGGCCGTATTGCTCCACCAGAGCGCTGATGGTGGCGCGCGCCGCTCCAGACTCCGGGCCCGGGAACGCGGTCGACTCGATGTCCCGCAGGTCCGGCCAGTCGGCGGGCGCTTCGGCTCGCAATGTGGTGTTCCATGCAATCACCATGCTGATGACGCGACCCGCGACGTAGTAGCCATCCGGATCGACGTAGTCGGCGGGGATCGGAGCATCCGCCGGCGGGGTATATGGGGCCAGCAGCTCCATGTCCTTGTACGCCTCGTAAGGAGAGGGCTCGGCCAACCAGATCACATCGGCCCGGAGGCCGCCGCTGTCGATCTCGTCGGCCATGCGCCGCTGCAGGTCACCGGTGCGGGCCCGCACGATGCGCACAGTGATGCCGGACCCCATTGACAGCCAGTAGTTGCCCGCGAGGTCCGGAAAGCGTTGTTCGATGACGCCGGCGAGTCGATCTACGACCGAGTGGGGCATCGACGTGTAGATGACGACCTCGCCGGAGGCGGCGTCCCCGGCTGGATCGTCTCCGCAAGCCACGGGGAGGGCGAGGACGACGGCGAGGATCAGCCCGACGCGGCGCCGTGACTTGAATCGGCGCCGTGCCGTGGAGCGCTGGCTGCTGAGGCCCGTGACGCGGATCACCTCCGATCACCTCAACGATACTGCCTGGGGCCTTGGATGCGGCAGACGGCGCCCGGGTAGTGTTCAGGATGATCGAACCATGGAGGTTGACAGTGGCGGCATGGACGCAGGAGCTGGACTACGACTTCGTGGTGATCGGCTCGGGCTTTGGGGGGTCGGTGGCGGCGCTGCGCCTCGCCCAGAAGGGCTACCGGGTTGCCGTGATCGAGAAGGGGAAGCGATACCACCCGGAAGACTTCCCCAAGACCAGCTGGAACCTGCGCAAGTTCCTGTGGATGCCGCAGATCGGCCTGTACGGGATCCAGATGCTCACGCTGTTCAAGCACGTGCTGGTGCTCCACGGCGGGGGAGTGGGTGGCGGCAGCCTGGTTTATGCCAACCAACTCCTCGTCCCGCCCGACGACGTGTTTGCCAAACCTGAATGGGGCCCGGGCGATTGGAAGGAGAAGCTGGCGCCCCACTACGCCGAGGCGAGGCGGATGCTGGGCGCCAACCCGTCGCCCCAGATCGGTCGCTCCGACGAAGTGCTGCGTGAGGTCGGCATCGAACTGCGCGGCGAGGACACGTTCCACATCAACGACGTGGGGATCTTCTTCGGGGAGCCGGACCTGACTGTTCCCGACCCGTACTTCGACGGCGACGGTCCCGATCGCACCGGCTGTACCTTCTGCGGTGCCTGCATGGTGGGTTGCCCGGTCGGCGCAAAGAACACCCTGGATCGCAACTACCTGTACCTGGCGGAGAAGCTCGGTGTGAAGATCATTGCGGAGTCCGAGGTGACCGGAGTACGCCAGATCGACGCCGATTACGAAGTGGCGACGCGCAAGTCGACCGGTTGGCTGCATCGGTCACGCTCATTCACCACCGGGGGCGTCGTGTTCAGCGGCGGTGTAATGGGCTCGGTCAAGCTGCTCATGAAGTGTAAGCAGGAAGGGTTGCTTCCCGACCTGTCGGACAGTCTGGGCGACTACGTGCGGACCAATTCGGAGTCGATTCTGACGGTCGATTCGAGTGACACCTCCGTGGACTGGAACGATCAGATAGCGATCACGTCCGGCATCTACGCCGACGACACGACGCACATCGAGATGGTGCGCTACAACAAGGGCTCGGACGCCCTCTCCGGCCTGCTGACGGTGATGACCGACGGCGGCGGGGTGCTGCCGCGTTGGGTGCGGCTGCTCGGCAACATCGTCCGTCACCCGGTGCAGTTCCTCAAGGCCTTGTGGCTCCCCGGCCAGAGCGCCCGCCAGTCGATCCTGCTCGTGATGCAGACCGATGAGAATTACCTCAACCTGCGTTATCGGCCCCGGTGGTGGAAGGGCGGCCGCCACGGCATCACTTCCGCCGTGCCGGAAGGTCAGCATCGGGTCCGTTCCTACATTCCGGTGGCGAACCAGGTCGCATCGATGATGGCCAAGAAGATGAACGGCCACCCCAAGAGCATGTGGTCGGAGGTGTTGTTCGATGCACCCACGACTGCCCACATCCTCGGCGGGTGCTCCATGGCCGACTCGCCTGACAAAGGCGTGGTGGGTTTCGACGGCCAGGTCTTCGGCTACCCGAACATGTTCGTAGCCGATGGCTCGGTGGTGCCGGCCAACCTGGGCGTCAACCCCAGCCTCACCATCACTGCCCTCTCCGAGTACATCATGTCGCAGGTTCCCGAGAAAGCCGGGTAGGAGCATGCGCCCGCCTGGAGTACGGTTGGGGCAAATGACAGCTTCCGCCCGGCGGGTCGATCAGCAGTTCCTCGTCGGCGACTACGAGCCGGCCTACCTCGCCACCTGGCGGGACGGCGGTCTCGACAGCAAGGTCGAGGCGGCTCACGCCGAACTGGCGAACTGCAGGGCGTGTCCCCGTGACTGTGAGGTCGACAGGCTGCGCGACGAGAAAGCGGTGTGCCACACCGGCCGCTGGCCGTACGTGGCCAGCGCCTTTGCCCACTTCGGTGAGGAGGACTGCCTGCGGGGCCACCGCGGCTCCGGCACGATCTTCTTCTCCTACTGCAATCTCAAGTGTGTGTTCTGCCAGAACTGGGATATCTCGTCCCGGGAGGCCGGGCGTACGTACACCGCCGACCAGATCGCCGACCTCATGCTGGCCCTGCAGGCTGAGGGATGCCACAACATCAACTTCGTGACTCCCGAGCATGTGGCGCCGCAACTCGTGGAGGCAATTGCGCTTGCCGTGCCCCGCGGCCTCAGGGTCCCCCTCGTCTACAACACATCGGCATACGACGCGTTGGTGTCGCTCGATCTCATGGACGGTCTGATCGACATCTACATGCCCGACTTCAAGTTCTGGGAACCGGAAACGGCGCGCCGCCTGGCGCGGGCATCCGACTACCCGGAGGTGGCCCGGGCCGCCCTCATCGAGATGCAGCGCCAGGTGGGGGCACTGCGTTTCGGCGCCGACGGAGTGGCC
>CAMYJM010000118.1 GCA_947258635.1 uncultured Acidimicrobiaceae bacterium | reverse complement strand
CAAAGCTGCCGTGAGCCTTCTTGGCATTCTCCTCGGCCTGGGCGATGACTTCGGGAAAGAGCTTGAACTCGGGCGGACGGGTCAGCCGCACGTTGGCGCCGTAACGGGTCATCAACAGGATGACGCTCACGGGAACGCTCACGGGCTTCTGGTAACTGGCCGCATACGCGTAGCTCATGTTGAACGGCAGCTAGCGGAGGTCCCCCTTCTGCTCGATGACGGTCAGCAAATCGGCGAGTGCCTGGAAGGGGTGGTACCAATCGCACTGCATGTTGAGCACGGGGGTCCGGCTGGCTTCGGCGACGGCCCGGATGTACTTGTTGCCGATGTCCCAGTCGACGTTGCGAATGGCGATTCCGTCGTTGTACCGGCCGAGGATCTCGCCGATCTCCTTCCACGTGTCGCCGTGACCGATCTGCGTCGTCGTGGAATCGAGGAACATCGCATGGCCACCGAGCTGGGCCATCCCGGCCTCGAAGCTGGCGCGGGTGCGGGTGCTCGAGAAGAAAAACAACATCGCCAGGACCTTGTTGTCCAGCAAGGGGTGCGCCTCGCCGAGGGCGCGGCGCCGCTTGAGGTCGAGGGCGACATCGATGACGGTGTCGAGCTCGTCCTTGGTCCACTCCTGGGTCGTGATCATGTCTCGACCATGCAGATGGGTCTGCATCAAACGCTCCTTTGGTTTGTCAAACGGTTGGCGCTCACGCCCCGCTCCGCCTTCTGATGATTCGAAACCGCAACAGGTCGTCGCGGAAATACGAGGTGGCGTGCACTACGGCCTCGTTGTTCTGATCGAAACCGAGTTCGATGAACGCAATCCCGACCGTCCCCTTCTTGACGCCGAGCTTCTTGGCCTGGTCGGCGTCGAAGGCGACGGGCACGATCTCCGACACGTAGTACATGAGCCGCCGGTCGCAGAACTCCTCGAGGAACTCGTACAGGGGCAAATCGTCCCGCCCCCGCTTCCGCCCCGGGTCTTCGAGGAGGGCGGCCGGGATCCGGTTGTGGGTGAGCACAACGGGCTCGTCATCTTCGAGAAACACCTTCTCGATGGCCAGCACGTCGGCGCCGGCCTCGAGGCTCAGGGCCGCCGCGACTTCGGCGTCGGCGGCCAGGATCTCGTCACTGAGCACTTTCACCGACGGCGCATAGCCGTGATCCTGGAGCACCTGCTCATATGACCAGATCTCTTCGAGCCGCGATTTGATCTGCAGCCCGACCTTGTTGACGAACGTCCCGGCGCCCTGCTTGCGATAGATGGCCCCCTCGTGTTCGAGCTTGGCGAGGGCGTCACGGATGGTGGTGCGGCTGACGCCGAGGTCCTCGGCCAGCGTTGCTTCCGGGGGTATCCGGCCGTCCGCGAACTCGTCGTTGACGATCCGCTCTTTGATGTGAGACTTCACCTGATCGGTGAGTGATGGGTTTCTCGTGATCATCAAAACTCTGACTGGTCGGTCCGGTGATCATATTGTAGGATGGTCGTACCAATCAGACAAGCCTACAGGAGGGTAACAATGCGCAGCTTTGCGGGACGGGACATCCTGTCCTTGAAGGGATTCGAACGCAACGAATTCATGCACCTTTTCGAGATCGCCGATCGGCTCGAGCCTGTTGCCCGCGGGCGCCGTACCAGCGATCTGCTCGCCCACAAGATCCTCGTCACCGCCTTCTATCAGCCCTCGACGCGCACCCGCCTCGCCCACGAGTCGGCGATGAACCGACTCGGCGGCCGCGTGAACGGTTTCTCCGACGCCAAGATGACCCGGGCCGGCGACTTCTACCAGGAGTCGATCAAGGACACGGTGCACATGCTCGAGTTCTACGGGGACGTCATCGTCATGCGCCACTACCAGCAGGGCGCCCCCCAGGAGGCCGCCGAGTGGGCCTCGATCCCCGTTATCAACGGCGGCGACGGCTGGGGCGAGCATCCGACGCAGGTCCTCACCGACCTCTACACGATCACCAAGGAAATGGGCTCCGTAGACGGCAAGTCAATCCTCGCCGTCGGCGACCACCGGATGCGCACGATGCACTCCCTCGGCTATGCGCTGTCGCAATTCGATGCCGAGATGATCATCCTGGCCCCCGAAGAGATGTCGCCGCTCCCCGAGTTCCTCGCCGAGCTCGACGCGCTGGGCACCAACTACCGCATCGTCGATCACGTCAACGACGCCATCGAAGAGGCCGACGTCGTCTATATGGAGCCGGTGGTCCAGCCCGACTACACGCTCTCGCGCGACGAAGTGCCGGAGGACTACGGCAAGACTCCGGCCGCCTACCAGGTGACCGGCGAGGTCATGAAGAAGGCCAAGGGCAGCTCCATCGTGCTCCACTCGCTCCCGCGGATGGACGAGCTCCTCGTCGAGGTCGACGGCTCGCGGCACGCCCGATATTGGGAAGAGGCCTACAACGGCGTTGTCATGCGTATGGCGCTCCTCTCGTCGGTCCTGGGGGCCTGGGAGTAATGCCCCGGGTCGTAGTCGCCATCGGCGGCAACTCGCTGATTCCCGACTCCGCGCACGTCACGGTGCAGGATCAGTACGCCGCCGCCGCCGAGACCGATGATCACATTGCATCCCTCGTCCAGGAGGGATGGGATGTGGCCATCTCACACGGCAACGGTCCCCAGGTCGGCTTCATCCTGCGGCGCTCCGAGCTGTCGAGCAGTGAGCTCCACGAGGTGCCGCTCGACTACTGCGGCGCCGACACCCAGGGCGCCATCGGCTACATGCTCCAGCAGAACCTGGTCAACGACTTCCGGCAGCGCGGTATCGCCAAGAGCGTTGCCACCGTGGTCACCCAGGTCGAAGTGGACATCAACGACCCGGCTTTCGCCAATCCGAGCAAGCCGATCGGCTCGTTCATGGACGAGGCCAAGGCCATGAAGCGACGCGACGAGGACGGCTGGGACGTCAAAGAGGATGCCGGCCGCGGGTGGCGGCGGGTCGTCGCCTCGCCGGCCCCCAAGCGAATCGTCGAGCTCGACGTCATCAAGCAGCTCCTCGATGCCGGTGTGGTCACCATCGCAGTCGGCGGCGGCGGCATCCCGGTCGTCGTCAACGAGAGCGGCGACCTCGAAGGCATCGCCGCAGTGATCGACAAGGATCTGGCATCGGCGCTGCTGGCCGGCCAGGTCGATGCCGATCTGCTGCTGATCTCGACTGCAGTCGAGCAAGTCGCACTCAACTTCGGCAAGCCGAATCAAGAGTGGGTGGCGCAATTCACGCTGGCCGAAGTGAAGCGCTACCTGGCCGAGGGGGGACACTTCAGCGAGGGCTCGATGGCGCCGAAGATGCGGGCGGTCGTCCAGTTCATGGAGGCCGGTGGCAAGGAAGCCTTGATCACCAACCCACAGAACCTCGAGCGCGCCATGGCCGGCGAGACGGGAACACGGATTGTCCAGTAGCACCAGCCAAGTTCCCCGGCCGCCATGGCACCCATGCATGACGGGGCGCGGGTGACGGCGGCGATCAACCACCTCGAGTGCACCATCTGCGGAGCCGGCTATGACCCAGAGCCGGGCCGCTATACCTGCGACGACTGCGGCGAGGCGGGCACACTCGATGTCCGATACGACTACGAGCGGATCGCCGCCATGCTCAATCGGGAAACGCTGGCGGCGGACCGCGATACGACGATGTTCCGCTATCGGGCTCTACTGCCGATCGATGCCGAAGCCACTCCCCCGCCGCTCACCGTTGGCGGTACCCCGCTGTACCTCGCTCCCCGTCTCGCCGAGATGGCCGGGGTGCGCACGCTGTGGGTCAAGGACGAAGGGCGTCAGCCGACCGCCTCGTTGAAGGACCGCGCCTCGGCAATTGCCGTGATGAAGGCGCAGGAGGAAGGCGCCGCGATCATCACCACGGCCTCAACGGGCAACGCGGCGGCCGCCCTCGCCGGGATCGCCGCCTCCGTCGGGCAGCGCTCGGTCATCTTCGTCCCGCAAAGCGCCCCGGAAGCCAAGGTGGCGCAGCTGCTCGCGTTCGGAGCCACCGTCGTACTCGTCGACGGCAACTACAACGAGGCGTTCGAGCTGGCGACGGCAGCCGTCGGCCGGTGGGGTTGGTACAACCGCAACACCGGAGTCAACCCGTACGTGGCCGAGGGCAAGAAGACGGTGGTGCTCGAGATAGTCGAGCAGCTCGGCTTCGTGGTCCCCGACGCCATCTTCGTATCGGTCGGTGACGGCTCCATCATCGGCGGCGTTCACAAGGGGCTCAAAGATGCCCACGCCCTGGGATGGATCGACATGATGCCGCGTATCTACGGCATCCAGGCCGCCGGCAGCGACTACATGGTGCGGGCCTTCGAGAGCGGCGCCGACGTCGCCACCATGCCGGCGATCAGCGCCGTCACCGCGGCCGATTCGATCAGCGCCGACCTGCCCCGCGACCGGGTCAAGGCCTTGGCCGCGGTCACGGAGACCGGCGGCGCCTACCTCCGGGTCGGCGACGACCACATCCTTGGCTCGATCCCTCGGATCGCCGCCGGCAGTGGCGTCTTTGCCGAACCGGCCGCGGCGGCTGCGTCCGCCGGCCACGCGGTGGCGGTTGAGCAAGACCTCGACGGCGCCGACGACCGGGTCGCGGTCATCAGCACCGGATCTGGATTGAAAGACGTTCCGAGCGTGCTCGCGGGTGTGCGCGCCGCCGGAGCCGAGCCCATCCGGGTGCCGCCTAGCCTCGGTGCTCTGGAAACAGCAATGGAACAGGTGACCAATGATTGATCTGACCCTCGACGAATCGACCCTAACTAGCGCCGCCGCCGTCGCCAAAGAGCGCGACATCCGTATTCCCACGTTCGCGATGATGCGCGACCCGTCGCTGATCCCCGACGATGTGAAGGTCTCACTGAAGGGTGTCGGATTGTTGGATCTCCACCCGCTCAACCTCTATCGCATCAGCTGGCACAACGAGCCGACCGTCGACGGCGGCGGCTTCGGTGACGTCAACTACGTCGAGTGGCCATCATCGCTGACCGGGGTCTCGGCGCGGGTCGTGTCGCTCGTCGGCAAGTGGTTCCCGACTGGCGCCCACAAGGTCGGCGCCGCCTTCGGCTGCCTGGTGCCGCGCCTGGTGACCGGCCAGTTCGACCCGGCGACGCAGAAGGCCGTGTGGCCCTCGACCGGCAACTACTGCCGCGGCGGCGCCTTCGACTCAAACATCCTGGGCTGCGAATCGATCGCCATCCTGCCGGAAGGTATGAGCCGGGAGCGTTTCGCCTGGCTGGAAAAGGTGGCCGGCGAGATCATCAAGACTCCGGGCTCGGAGTCAAACGTCAAAGAGATCTTCGACAAGTGCAACGAGCTGCGCGCTTCGGGCGAGGACCTTGTCATCTTCAACCAGTTCGACGAGTTCGGTAACTACCTGTGGCACTACACGGTGACCGGCCCGGCGATCGCAGAGGTGGTCGAGGCCATCGCCGGCGAAGGCCATCGGCTGCGCGGCTATGCCGTGACCACCGGTTCGGCGGGCACGATCGCCGCCGGCGACTACCTCAAACAGCACTACCCGGGCACGGTCATCGCCGCCGGAGAAGCCGCCCAATGCCCCACCATCCTGTACAACGGGTTCGGGGAGCACCGCATCGAGGGCATCGGCGACAAGCACATCCCCTGGGTCCACAACGCCAAAAACACCGACATGGCGATCGGTCTCGACGACGAGGCGGCCATGAGCCTGACCCGGCTGTTCAACGAGCCCGCCGGCCTCGAGTACCTGGCGGATGCCGGAGTCGACGACGCCACGATCGGGCATCTACCGCTTCTCGGGATATCGGGGTCCGCCAACCTCTTGGCGGCGATCAAGGTCGCCAAGCACTACGAGATGACCTCGAAGGACATCGTGGTGACGATCGCCACCGATTCGATGGAGATGTACGGCAGCCGCCTCGCCGAGCTGACCGAGGACCGGGGCACCTTCGACGCCACGGACGCCGCAGTCGCCCACCACCGCTATCTGCTCGGCACCGGCCTCGAGCACGTCCACGAGCTGGGCTACTACGACCGCAAGCGGATCCACAACCTCAAGTACTACACCTGGGTCGAGCAGCAGGGCAAGACCTATGAGGAGATCCAAGCCCAGTGGTACGACGACGACTACTGGACCTCGATCCAGGCGATGGCCGACCCCATCGACGAGCTGATCACGGCGTTCAACGATCGGGTGGCCGGCTAGCTACACCGGGCGGTTGCGGTCGGGATCTCGACGTAATCGAGTGAGAAAAAGCCGGCGCATCAGGGTGCGCCGTGACGGGAGGTCGCGCAACCTCCCCCACGCATGGTGCCGGCTTGGGTCGGACCGAGTCTCATATCGAGAGTCGAGCCCAAGCGCCCGATGTCCCGCCTAGGGTTGGGTTGTGGCGGGCAAAGTCCCGCCCGCCTGAAAGGGGGTCTTGGGAATGATCCGTGTACGCAGAACGTCGACCGCTGTCCTGACACTGTTGATGCTAGGAGCCTTGCTGGCTCCAGCGGCGTTGGCAGCGCAGCCCAATCGGGAGGTTCCGCTGAAGGGGTACTTCGCAGGTGCCGGCGCGGAGTTCTCGGGGGAATTCTCGCATTTGGGTGCGTTTGCGGGACTGATCGACCTCGATCCGAGTGACGGTACGGACGACACGGTGTGGACGGCCGCCAACGGGGACACTGTCACCAACGTGACAACGAGTTTCGAATTGGTAGCGGGATCCCCTCCGGTCTTCCAATACGAACAGACCATTGAGATCACCGGCGGAACTGGCCGGTTCCAGGATTCCACTGGGAGCGCCTTCATCACCGGCACCATCGACTTGTCGACCGGCGCATACGACGGTCAGCTAGATGGGAGTATCTCGCAGCCAGGACCGAGCCGCTGACAGGCATCCTGGGGAATCGCAGGCTTCTCGCTTCAATCTCATACTGGTCGCTTCCTCAATCGTGCTGCTCGACCAGATTGACTGCGGCCCGGCTGTGGTTCGGCTCGCCCAGATCGGCCAACGCCCGCTCCAGAGCCATTCTCAGGTCGGGTAGCGCGCGGGCCGATACATATCGTGAAGCAGCCACCGACAATCACTGCCGCCGCGAATCAAGGACCGATGGGCATCGTGAACACGCTGAGGCGCCCACAAGGCGAGGATTCGCATCAGGATTCAACCCCGAACGCGCCACCGGATGCTCGGGGGCTGATGCGCCTCGCCGATTTGACGCGCACGTGGCACACATTCCGAACGGCGGTTGCCATTGCCGGGATCGTGTTAGGACTACCTCTCGGGTTGGTTTGGGAATGGCCCGGCGGGCTGATGGTCGCAGGCTTGGCAGC
>CAMYJM010000117.1 GCA_947258635.1 uncultured Acidimicrobiaceae bacterium | reverse complement strand
CACACCTCCAGGGGTGTGAAACCGTGGATATGCATTTCGGGGAGGCGCTCCTTGATCGCGGCGACGACCGTCACGTAGAAATCGCCCGTGAACTGCGGGTGAATCCCACCCTGGAGACACACTTCGGTCGCTCCCCGGTTCCAGGCTTCGACGCTCCTCTCGACCACCTGGGGCACGGTCAGCAAGTAGGGGTCGCCTCGCAGATTGAGCGAACGGGGGCCCTTGGAGAACGCGCAGAAGCCGCACTTGAAGTAGCACTGGTTGGTGTAGTTGATGTTGCGGTTGATGACATACGTCACCTCGTCGCCGGAGATCTCCCGGCGCAGGCGATCGGCCACCGCGGCGATGGCATCGACCTCGCGACCGCGGGCTGCCAGCAGCACCTCCAGCTCGTCACGGCTCGGCGCCGTGCCCGCGAGGGACCGGCCGAGAATCGCCGCCAGGTTGGGCCGCAGCTCGGCGAGGTTGAGCTCATAACGATGGTCGCGCCACGCAGCGTCCGGCCACTGTGCCGAAAAGCGGTGCGGCGGCACCGGGGCGTCCATGTCCTTGCCGGGCGCCCACTCGTACGAGGGCCGCACCAGCCCCGCGGCGTCGACCTGGGCGAGGTAGGCCGTGAACACCGCCGGCGGCAGGTGGTCCCGAGCCGCATCGACGTTGAGACCGGGCGGGAGCGCGGTACGTTCGCCCAGCTCGTGGTCGGGCAGGGCGTCGCGTAATGCATGGAGGCTCTCGGTGGCCCAGTCGCGGAGCAACAGATCGGTAGCGCCGCGTTCGACTGCGGCCACGGCGTCTTCGATGGAGTCGACGAACACCGAAACCGATGTGGCTATCGCGGGCAATGCCGCCAGCTCGGCACCGAGAGTCACCTGGCTGCGGCCGACGCGGAGGTAGGTGGCGCCGCTGCGGGCTAAGGCGTCGAGCGTCGCCATCCGGTTCTCGCCGGCGACCAGGGTGATGCGCCATCCGGGCACGCCGGCTTGCGCCAGCTCCAGCCCCTGCACCGGATCGACGACCCAGCCGGCCGGCTCTGCGGCACTGCTGCCGATGGCCACCGGCAGCAGGCCCCCCGCCAGGCAACCGGCTACGCCGGCGGCGGAGGCCGCCCCCAGCTCGGCGACGGTGGTGCCCTCACGCCGATGGGTTGTCGCCCACAGCTCCGTGACCTCGGAAGCCGGCCGGAGGCGGAGGTATGTGATCTGGCTCATTCGGCCCCTACTTTGTCTGAGATGGCGGCATAGCCGTCGGAATCGATGGAGTCTTGCACTTTTGCCATCAGTACGGGGTCGATCCACTCTTGGGTGATGAACTCCGGGTACACCGGCAGCCGGGGGCGTAGCTCGAACCCGGCGGCGGAAGTTACCGCCCGGAGCTTGTCGAGATGGGGCCACGGCGCCTCGGGGTTCACCCAGTCGATGGTGAGCGGGGAGACTCCGCCCCAGTCGTTGATCCCGGCGTCGAGGTAGACGCCGAAGTCGTCGGTGAGGTTGGGCGGGACCTGGACGTTCATCTGGGGGCCCATGATCCAGCGGGTCAAGGCGACGATGCGGGCGAAGTAGTCGACGGTTGGCTCGGCGCTGCGGCGCATTCGGGTGTCGGCCTTGGCGCGGAAGTTCTGCACGATGATCTCCTGGAGGTGGCCCCACTGCGCCTGCAGGCCGGCCAGAGTAAAGAGCGAGTCGACCAGCTCGTCGGCCGTCTCCCCGATGCCGACGAGGACACCCGACGTGAAGGGAACCCGCAGACGACCGGCCGCCTCGATGGTCGCCACCCGCAGCATCGGGTCTTTGTCGGGACAGTCGAAATGCGGCATGCCGGGCTCCATCAGCCGCGGCGAGATGTTCTCCAACATGAGCCCCATCGACACGTTGCTCGGGCGCAGTGCCCTAACGGCGTCCTCGTGCATGATGCCCGGATTGGCGTGCGGGAACAGGGTGGTCTCGATGGCGATGAGCTCGGACATCGCCACGACGTAGTCGATCGTGCTCGCCACTCCTTGAGAACGCAGGAAGTCAGCCGCCTGGGGCCAGCGATCCTCCGGCTTGTCGCCCAGGGTCAGCAGCGCCTCGGTGCAGCGGTGTGTCTCGCCGGCGGTAGCGATGGCCCTGACATCGTCGGGAGTGAGGAATTCGCCGCCGGCGCCGGGGGGTTTGGCAAAGGTGCAATAGGTGCATTTGTCCCGGCACAGCGTGGTGATCGGGATGAAGACCTTGCGCGAGTAGGTGATGGTGCGGCCCCGCTCGTCGCGCAGCCGGCGCGCCTCGGCGAACAGCGGGCCCGAATCACGCTCGCCGCGAGCGTATTCGATGGCGAGCGCTCTATCGGGAGCGGGAAATGTCATCGAGCAACGCTATCACCGTCTGCGGGGTTAGCTAGAAATCGCGTCCGGGAGCTCGTCCTCCAGGTAGCGCAGGCGCGGGTACGAGTACGCCGCGACAGAAGCGAGCATCGCGGCCGCCCCCATGATCATCATCATGAAGGCGGCTCCCCGGCCGGGGCCGGTGCCGATGACGGAACCGAGGCTGCCCGCCAGTGAACCCCCATCGGCAAGGGCCGGCTCAAACACGAGGTCGAGCAGCGGACCCGCGGCGATGAGAGCCACCGGCCCCATGATCTGGCCCAGTGTGCGCCGCACCGCGAACACCCGTCCCTGCACATCGGGGTCGACCTTACGTTGCCACAGCGCCTGGCTGAAACTGTTGCCGAACGGCATCGCGGCGAACGCGAGGAATGCTGCGGCGGTAACGAAAGGCACGGAAGGACGCAGGCCCATCAGTATCAAGCCAAGTCCCAGCGGCATCACGGCGATCAGAAGGCCCCGTACGAGTCGCCTCGGCCCCTTCCACGAGCTCATGATGACGCTTCCTATGACCATGCCTACGGCGCTGAGCGACATGATTCCCCCGACCGCCTGCTCCGACGCGAACCCGAGCAGCAACGGGAAAAGCACCACGCCAACGAAACCGAATATCAGGTTGAGCACGGCGAAGTAGACGAGCAAGACCAGCAGTCCCCGGCGCTGCCGGATGTACGTGAACCCGAACCTGGCTTCGGCCAGCAGCGAGCCGGCTGCCTCGGATCCCGCCTCCGAAACCTCCGGTCGGGGAAAACGGACTGCGAGCAACGAGGCCACCGCGACCACGAACGTCGCAACGTCGACCGCGATCACCGCCGTCAACCCGCCGGCAACGAGCAACACGCCGGCCAGAGCCGGGGCGAACACCTGGCCCAGCGCTTCTGCCAGCTGCACCAGCCCGGCGGCCCGCGTGTGTTTCTCTTTGGGTACGAGGAGGCTGGTCGCGGCGCTGTAGGCCGGCCATTGCATCGACTGGAAGACGCCGGCGATCGACAGAATCACGTAGAGATGCCAGATCTCGAGCCGGTCAAAGCCGAGGAGAACCGCTATCGCCACCGTGCCGATGCCCGCACCGGTATCGGCCAGGATCATGGCCCAGCGACGATCCCACCGGTCGACCAGCGCCCCAGCGAACGGGGTCACCACGATCTGCGGGAGCTGCGACGCCAGCAGGATTCCCGCCAACTTGGTGGCGCTCCCCGTCTGCTGATAGACATAGATGGCAAGCGCGAAACTGGTGAGATTGGTGCCGACCAGCGAGACGAGCTGCCCGCACCAGACCACGAGAAAGGTGCGCATGGCACAACCGTCGAGATTCTTCGACCAGGTGTCAAGTGGAAGCGGCAACTCCCGAGGTAGCCTGGCATCCGGCAGGTGATCCCCGGGAAAGGAAGGCGGCGTGACTCCAGTGACCAAGACGCTTCGGCTGAGCGGCGGCTCGCAGCGTTCGATCGAGGACGCGATCTCGACGGTGCTGGCTCGAGCCGCCGCCAGTGTCGAAGACATCGCCACCTTCGAGGTCGTTCGTGTGGGCGGGACCGTCGACGACGCCGGGGTGCCCTCGAGCTTCGACGTGACCCTCGACATCGTCTTCAGTGTGCGGGAGATCCCTTGACCGTCGCCGCTTACGCGGAGCACCTCGGCAACGGGGTCGGCCAGATCAGGCTTCCCCTCCCTTTCCCCGGGCTCAAGTGGACCAACGCATATGTCATCAAAGGCGACGCCGGGCTTACGCTCATCGACTGCGGCATCGACGACATGGCGACACGGCACGCCCTCGAGAAAGGCCTGGCCGAGCTGGGGTACAGCCTCGAGCAAGTCTCCACGCTGATCTGCACCCACATGCACCCGGATCACATGGGCTTGGCGTACCGGTTGGTGGCGGAGGGCTCCATGGACTTCGTGATGCACGAGTCGGCCTCCATGGTCATCGAGCGCTACAACGACTGGACCATCTCGCGACGGAATCTGGCCGGCCTGGCGGCCGAGCACGGGGCCCCGGCGGAATTCGTCTCCCGGACCGCCGGTTCGGACAGGCGGCCGGCCTGGGCGGGCACCGCCATCCCCTCGGACAAACCGGTGGCCAACGGCGGCGAGGTCGCGGTCGACGACGACCGGGTACTGACGGCGGTACACACCCCGGGCCATGAGAACTCGCACATCTGCCTCGTCGACAGCCGCACCGGGGTGCTTTTCTCCGGAGACCACATCCTCCCGCGGATAACGCCGGTCATAATGTACGAGCAGGACCCGGACCCGCTCGGCACCTACCTGGAGTCACTCCGGGTGATCGAGGCAATGGACATCGGCCTCACCTATCCGGCCCACATCGACATCCTCGAACGCGGCAGCTTGCGGGCTCGCCAAATCATCTTGCACCACGAGCGCCGGCTGGGGGCGATGGTCCAGGAGGTCAAGATGCGGCCCAAGACGGCCTGGCAGCTCGTCGGCGACATCTTCCGGCCCAATCTCGACGCGCTCGAGCAAAGGCTCGCCTTGTCCGAGACACTGGCCCACATCGAATACCTGCGGATTCGCGGCGAACTGACCCGCACGATGGAACAGGGCGTGTGGCACTACTTCCGGCCCGGGCGCCGGCCTACTCGATGATGATGTTCACCTGCGCCATGCCCGGCGTGCTCGCCGACACGACGACGTTGACGGTCGATCCCCCGTATTGGGTGCTCCACAGGGCCCCGTCGGGATCGTTCATCTCCACGGTGGGCTCTCCAATCACGCCGGAGTAGTAGGCGATCACGTCATCGGCCGACGATTCGACATCGAAGGTCACCGACTTCGAGCCACTGATATTGAGCGACACGATCGCTTTGCCGCCGGGCGGCACCAGTTCGGTGGGGAAGTCATCGGGAAGGTCCACCTCCGGCAGCTCACTGCTGGAACCACCTGTTCCGCCGACGGTGTCGGGCCCGGCCACAATGAAGTCGTCGAGCCCGCAATAGGCCGAGATGCGCTCCCCCGCTTCTTGGAGCGCCGGATCCTCGAGCGCCAGCAGTCGCGGATCGTCCAGAATATCGTCGCTGAATGCGAGGAAGTTGAAGTCCAACTCATCGAGGAGCTCGATGAAGCCGCCATACGCATCGGCATACATCACAACGTCGGCCCTGATCTCACTGGGCGCCGATTCGGCAGCCTTGTCGATGGCATCATTGGTGGCGCGAAGGACACTCTCCAGCTCCCCGGGATTCATACTCAGCGGAGAGAAATCGACGCTCTCTGCGTACTCGATGGCGAAACCACAGAAGTCGTCGGAAGGATTCGCCACCGGAGCCGAGGTGGCGGCGGGTGCCGCCGTCGTGGGCGCCGCGGTCGTGGTGGATCCGTCGCCACTCGCGGCCACAGTCGTGGAGCTGGCGGGCTCGTCGGCTCCCCCACCACAGGCAGCCAGCACCACCATCATTACTATCAAAAGCCGAAAAACCCTGCTCATACCTGGCTCCCCTTCGGTTGTGCGGCCGGCCGTCGCCGGCCGAGCACTGCGGTCACTGAACGATACCGCCTGCCGGCCGGTAAAGCAGCTCAGCGAGTCAGCAGTGCCATGACCTCCTCATCGGAGGTCTGCGTGAAGTCGCCATAGTGCTGGCCGATCGCCATGAGGGCTCGTGGCGCCGCCAAGCAAACAACCTCGTCCACCAGCTCTGTGAGGTCACGAATCGTGGACGGCGCTCCGACGGGGACGGCGACGATGATCGCTGCGGCGCCCAGGTGCCGCAACGTGTCGATGGCCGCCTTCGCCGTGCCTCCCGTCGCCAGCCCATCGTCGACGAGGACAACCGTTCGGCCGCCCACGTCGATCGGCTCGGTATCGCCCCGGTAGAGGTCGCAGCGCCGGGTCAGCTCGGCGCGGCTGCGGTCGATCGTTGGCTGCAACTGCTCTTTGGTCACCCGGAGCCGGTCCATCAGCGGCTCATTGAGCAGCAGCACCCCGCCTTCGGCGACCGCCCCGAGGCCGAGCTCGGGCTGGCCGGGGGCACCGATCTTGCGCACAACGAGGATGTCGAGGTCGGCGTCGAGCGCCCGAGCCACCTCGGCGGCCACGACTACTCCGCCCCGAGGGAGTCCGATGATCAGCGGGTTGCTGTCGCGGAGATGGTCCAGAGCCTCGGCGAGCTGTTGCCCGGCGTCACGGCGGTCGGCGAATGCTCGGGGTGCGAACCTCACGCTTCAAGGGTAGCGAGCGGCTTCGCGCCATCGCGAGGCCGCTCGCCCAGCCGAGTTTGGTACGGTCGGATCAGGCAACTCGGGAGGTCTTGTGCGCAAAACCGCGCTGTGGGTGATTCTCGTGACGATCGGCCTTTGGGGGATCGCTTTGTTCCTTGCTCCCGCATTCATTTGGGAGACCCTCGGTGGGGCAGACGCGGTCGCCGGGACATACAGCCGCTATTCGGGGGCATGGTTCCTTGGTGTGGCGCTAGCCGCTTGGATGGCACTTCAGGACGCCACCGGAGAAAGGTCGGTTCTCACGTTGTCGGTCGTGGGCGCCGGCCTGTCGTTCATCGCGCTGCTGATCGATGTCCTCAACGACACCAGCCCGGTCGAGAACGTCTGGATCCTCTGGCTCGCCATCCTCGACGCGGCGGCTATCGCAGTGCTCGGGGCTCTCGCCCTGAGAGAACAGGCCGCCTAGCTAGTCGGCACGCCGCTCGGATACCGGGATCGCGAGGTCGCCGAACTCGGCGGGGACCAGGCTGCGGCCCTGTTTGAGAGCCGAGCCTGCCGCCACTGCCCCTTTGCCGAACTTGCCGCGGAGCTCGTCGATGGCCTCGTCGAGACGGTCCCGTGCCAGCGCCGCCGCCGACCCGGAACGCCACACGTTCTCCACGTCGGCCCGTACGGTGCGCCGATCGGCGAACGGCAGCTCGAGTTGGAGATGGGGCGAGTGAACCAGCTTGGAGACGGAGATGCCGAGCAGGCTCAACCCGCGACCCTCCGCGGC
>CAMYJM010000116.1 GCA_947258635.1 uncultured Acidimicrobiaceae bacterium | reverse complement strand
ACCCTCACATGGCGCGACATCTTTTTCACACAACACCACTCGTTGCTCGGCCCGGTCTGGCTCAGCAAGGATCCGTCCCGTCACTCGACAGTCGCGATCCGATCGATTGCCCAGGACCAGGAGTCACTGTTCCCGGCGACCACCGAGGCACGGTTCTATTGGCGACTGGAGGTTCCGCGATTCGGTTGGACGATGGTGAGCGACGAACCGATGGTGACGAAATCGATCTTTCCCCATATCCACCGGTACCCCATTGAAACCGGCTGGTACGGCGTGGAGCGGCCGGCGGCTTTCAGCCCGGCGCCGAGCGGGCCGCCGCTCGTGCGCATGCTCCGGCTGGACTCGATGCGCCCGGTAGCGGTCCAGCCTTGGTCGGAGTTCCTCCACGTGAGTGCCGATGCGACGCCCCAAGAATCTGGCGGTTGGCGCATCGAGTTCACCGTCGACGCCTACCGGCACGTACCGGGGCCACGTGCGTTTGACATTGCGTGGGTTCTCTGGGACCAGCACGCCGGAGGTGACCCGTTGTCGCCCCACCGGGGCATCGAGCGTATGCGACGGGGTCGCCCGTTCGTCGGCACGATCGATTGGACGCCGTCGGAGCCGATGGACCACCCGCCGCCTCTCGAGCTGGTGGCGATCACGGTGAATCCATGCATACCCGGCTTTTCCCTGACCGGGATTCCGCTAGACCAGGCGGGGTGAGCCGCGGCGGCGCCAGCTCGAGGTCAACCCACCCAGGCGGTAGGGCCGAACGGATGGATCCCGCTTCTGCCCTCTGATCGCAATCAGCACCGTCTCTCCCCCGTCATCGAGCCACACCTCCGAGCATTGGGCGCACGGCCGGAATGGCGCCTTCTGGGTTACGGCGCCGCTGGCGATCCGACCGCCACAGAACGGCGCATGGATTTTTCGTAGAGGCACGCACTTCGGGAGCTGTCCATCGTATGAGAATGGCCCGTGACCTGACCGCCAATCGGTGATACTGTGCCACGTTAAGTGGTGGAAAAATAACCTGGAGTGGCGATGAGCCGGAAGTCTGTCGCGTTCGTGGCGGCGATGTGCCTCGTGTTTGCCGTGCCGATGGCGGCGCTGGCGGCGCCCAAGCCCAAGGTGACGATCTGTCACATCCCCCCCGGCAATCCGGGGAATGCTCACACCATCACCGTTGGCGGCAAGGCCGCCGACAGCCACATCGCCAACCATGGCGACACTCTCGGGCCCTGCGGCGAAGAGAGGAACCAGCCGCCGAAGGCCGATGCCGGAGACGACGTTTGTGTGCTCTTCGGTGACCAGGTCGTCCTCGATGGTTCCGAATCGTCCGACCCCGAAGGCGAGCCCCTCACGTACCAATGGGCCGTCATCAAGAGCCCGAACGGCTCGAGCGCCACCCTCGGCGACCCCACCGCCGAGAGCACCGCATTCAATCCGGACCGGCTCGGCGACTACGTGATAGAACTCGAGGTCGACGACGGCGAACTGTCCGATACCGACAAGGTTCGGGTCGGCGTCACCATGGAGGTGACGCTGGATTTCCAGGTGTATATCGTCGCCGCCGGCGAATCTGAGCCGGCCACCGTCACGCTGACCGGGCCCGCCCCGGCCGGAGGCGCCGAGGTGCACATCACGCTGCTGCCCGCCCCTGACGAGGACGAAGAACCCGCGGCGGCCTCCGTCGCGCTCACCGAGAATGGTGAGCCGGTCGACTCGATCGTCATCGCCGAGGGCGACGATTCCGCCGACTTCTTCATCATCGGCGAGGCACCGGGCACGGTCACGCTGACGGCTCGAATCGGCTCTGATTTCTGCAATCGCGATGTCACCGCCGAGGTGGTCATCGCCGATTCGCTCATCGAAGCGATCAAGGTCCACATCGACGAGGACCTCGAGCGCCTGGCGGCCGATCTCGAGCGGCTCCTCAACCTCGGCCTGTCACAGGATCCCGAGTTCGAGTCATCCGGACTGTGGACGGCACTCGGCGACGCCCTGATCAGCTTGGGTATCTTGATCGACGAGATCATCGACGTTCTCGCCAACCGCTAGCGAGTCCGCGACGTCCTCCTAGGAAACCGCGGCGACCGCCTCGGCCACGGTGAAGCGGTTCTCGTATATGGCTCTTCCCACGATCGCTCCGGCGGCCCCGGTGGCTGCGATAGCGCCGAGGTCGGCAAGCGTGCCGACGCCGCCTGAAGCAATCACGGCGAGGCCGGACTCGACCGCCCTCCGGAGGAGCTCCAAATCAGGGCCCAGCATCATCCCGTCACGGGCTATCGCAGTCACCAGAATTCGCTCGGCCCCCACTGCCACCAGTTCATCGAGCAACATACCGAGCGGCCGTCCTTCGTCGAGCCAACCGGCGCCGCGCGCCCGGCCGTCGGCCACATCGACTGCAATGACGAGGGCAGCCCGTCCAACGGCCGCGATCATTCGAGCCAGTTCAGCCGAATCCCACAGTGCCGTGGTGCCAACGACCGCCCGTTCGGCGCCATCGGCGATCGCCGCGGCGACGTCCGCCGCGCTCCTCAGCCCCCCACCCGTCTGGAACCGGATGCCGCCGGCGCCCAACCTCCGCCGCAGAGCTACATCGGCCGAGCCGGTGCGAGCCCCTTCCAGGTCGACCACATGGACGATCGGTGCCCCGGCCGCGAGAAAGCTCTGCGCGGTCGCGATCGGGTCGGATCCATAGACGGTGACGGACTCGTAATCACCACGCTCGAGCCGGACGACGTTGCCGCCGAGCACATCGATGGCGGGAATGAGTTCGAACACGAGGCCGTCCTTCCGGCTTGCCAAGCTGCCGATATCGGGATAGGGTCTTGTATCAGCGTTTTAGTATGCTAAAACATTAGTACACCCACACCGAGCACATCGAACCCGGGCTCGCACAGCCAAGCAGAGTCGAGCGACATGACCAACACGACAGATCCCGACGATTGGCGCAACGAAGCGACCGCCGAGCTCTTCGACGTGATCCTCTCCCTGGAGGGTCGTGATCAGGCGGCGGCGTTCTTTCGCGACCTGTGCACTCGACGGGAGTTGGAGGAGATGAGTCGCCGCTGGCGAGTCGTGCGAATGCTGGCAAAGGGAACACCGTATCGGCAGATCGCAACCGAAACCGGAGTGTCAACCGCAACGATCACCCGAATCAACCAATGGCTGAGACATGGACGCGGCGGCTATCACGACGCCCTGGTCCGATTGGACTTGCTACCAGAGGAACCCGAATGACCGAACCGAACGGCGCGCCGATGCGCTTTGCGATCCCGAACAAAGGCCGCCTCGAAGCCCCCGCCGCCCGCCTGCTCCAGCAAGCGGGATTCCGCTACGAACGCGGCGAACGCAGCCTGGCGGTACCGGTGCTCGAACGCAACATCGAGCTGCTGTTCGTCCGCGCCGACGACATTTGTGAGCTGGTTACCGACGGGGTCGCCGATCTCGGTATCACCGGGCTCGACCTGGTGGCCGAGAGCGGCGCAGATATCGAAGTTCTCGCCGAGCTCGGTTTCGGCCATTGTCGACTGGCCGCCGCCGTCCCCAGGGCCAGTTCCGTGAAGTCGATCAGGGACTTCGAGGGCCTCCGCGTGGCCACGTCACATCCGCACACCACGGCCGGCTTCTTCGCCGACAAGGGCGTCACCGTGCGGACGATCCCGCTGCGCGGGTCGGTCGAGGTGGCTCCGAAGCTCGATATCGCCGACGCCGTCGTGGATCTCATCTCCTCGGGCTCCACAATGCGGCTCAACGGCCTGCGGCCCGTCATCGACTTGATCGAGTCGCAAGCCGCGCTGGTTCGCCCCCGGGGCGCCGCCGAGATCACCGAAGTCGATCAGGCGGTCACCATGATCACGTCTGTCGTCGCGGCGCGGCGCAAGAAGTACGTGCTGATGAACGCCCCGGTGAATGCGGTCGGCGAAATCCGGTCGTTGATCCCGGGTTTCGATGCCCCCTCGATCGTGCCCCTGGCGGATCCCACAATGGTGGCCATCCACTCCGTCGTCGATACCAGCGCCGTGTGGGACGTGATCCCCCAATTGAAGGCGGCCGGAGCCAGCGGCATCCTGGTGCTCCCCATTGAACAGCTCCTGCTGTAGGCCCGATGATGCGCACGATCGACCTCGCCTCCACCGATGCTGCGGAGCGGCGCCGTCTCACGAGGCGCAACCCGGTAGCCGATCCGCGGATTCGCCAGCAGGCGCGGCCCATCGTCGAGGCGATCCGCGACGGGGGCGACGCCGCCCTGGCCGCGGCCAACCAGAGGTACGGGGGCGGCCCGGCTCGTGGAACCGGCACCCTGGCGGCGGCCGACATGGCCGCCGCCGCCGACCGCATCGACCCCACGCTGCTGGGCGCGCTGGAAGCGGCGGCCACGGCAATCGGACGCGTCCATCGCGACCAGCTTCCGATCGGACTAGCGGTCTCCCCGATCGACGGAGTCGAAGTGGAACGGCGGTGGGCGCCGCTGCGGCGAGTCGGGATCTACGCCCCCGGTGGGCTCGCTCCCTACCCCTCATCGGTCCTGATGGCGGCGGTCCCCGCCCGGCTCGCCGGCGTTGCCGAGGTCGCCGTCGCCTCCCCGGCCGGCCCCGACGGCACCCTCAACGACGCGGTGCTGGCGGCCTGCGCCGTTGGTGGTGTGACCGAGGTCCACACAATGGGGGGTGCTCAGGCGATCGGAGCCCTCGCCTACGGCACCGAGACCATCTCCCCTGTCGACAAGATCGTAGGCCCGGGCAATGCCTGGGTCACCGCGGCCAAGCTCGAGGTTTTCGGCGTATGCGCCATCGACTTGCCGGCCGGGCCCAGCGAAGCCATGGAGATCGTCGATGAGAGCGCGTCGGCCCGGGCCGTTGCCGCCGACCTGATCAGCCAGGCCGAGCACGGGCCGGACTCGATCGCCGTGTTGGTCGCCACCAGCCCGGCCGTGGCCACGGCGGTAACAGCCGAGATCGAGGGCTTGCTGCGACGGCTCGACCGCGCCGACATCATCCGCGCATCACTCGAAAAGAACTCTTTCATCGCTGTGGCCGCCGATGAGGCGGACGCCTGCGCCTTCGCCAACGAGTTCGCCCCGGAGCACCTCGGTATCCACACTGCGGACGCCGAAGCCATAGCCGGCGCAGTGACCTCCGCCGGATCTGTGTTTGTCGGCCACTACGCCCCCCATTCGGCAGGCGACTACGCCACCGGGGCCAACCACATCCTGCCGACGGGCGGCCTGGCCCGTTCCAGCGGGCCGCTCAGTGTCGAGGATTTCGGTTCGTTTCGCCAGATTCAGCGCATCAGCGAAGATGGTCTCCGCAGCCTTCAGCCGACCGTGAGCGCGCTTGCCGCCGGCGAAGGGTTGACTGCGCACCAGCTAGCCGTCGACATCCGCTTCGAGGAGACACCGTGACCGTGCCCCGCTACAAGTGGCAGCCGACCACACTCGAGATCGCGGCGGCCGCCGGGATCGACCCCAGCGAGGTGGTCCGGTTCGATCACAACACCACCCCGTGGCCGGTCAATTGGGCCGTGGAGTTGGCCGCGGCCGCCGCCTCCCGGCTCAACGAGTACCCGGGGGCGAGCTACCTCGGTATCCGCCGGGCGGCCGCAACGCGCCACGGCCTGGAACCGGACCAGATCGTTCCCGGGGCCGGCGCCGACGAGCTGATCCTGTTGGCCGCCCGCGCCTTCCTCCAACCGGGCCAGGTAGCCGCGGCCGTCACGCCGACCTATCCGCTCTACCAGATTGCCTGTGCCCAGGTCGGCGCCCGTTTCGAACAGGTGGCTGCGATGGCCCCCACTTTCGAGATTCCGCTCGATGCGATCGTGAGCGCCGCCCGCGCCGCCGACCTCGTCTGGCTGTGTGTGCCCAACAACCCGACGGCCGCCGACATGACACCCGAGGCCGTGGACGCCGTCGTTGCCGCCACCGATGGGGTCGTTGTGGTCGATGCCGCCTACGCCGAGTTCACCGGGACCGACTGGGCCGAGCAGGTCACGCAGCATTCGAACCTGGTCGTGCTGCGCACCCTGTCGAAGGCATTTGCCCTGGCCGGAGCCCGGGTGGGATACGCCATGGGTCATCCGTCGCTCATCGATTGCATCGACGCGATGCGACCCCCGGGGAGCATCGCCAGCATCTCCGTTGCACTCGCCGAGTCGGCGTTGCAGCGCCCCGAACTGGCCGAGCGCGCCGTGGTCACGCTGGCGGCGGCCCGGCAGAACCTGGCTGCAGATCTCGGTTCACTCGGGTTCCGGGTCTTGCCATCGGAGGTCAACTTCCTGCTGTGCGAAGTCGGTGCTCAGGCCGGTGCCATCGCCGCCCAACTGCGGGAGCGCGGCCTGGTCGTGCGCACCTTTCCGGAGGAATCCGGCCTCGAGGAGTATCTGCGGTTCACGGTCCGCAGCCGGCAACAGAACGACCGACTGATCACAAATCTCAGGGAGGTGCTGCCATGAGCCGCACGGCATCCGTATCGCGCGAGACCACAGAGACGACGGTGCGGCTCAGCCTCAACCTCGACGGCTCCGGCCAATCCACCGTGGCCACGGGAGTCGGGTTTTTCGACCACCTGCTCGAATCCTTCGCCCATCACGGCATGCTCGACCTCGACATCGAGGCGAAGGGCGACCTGCACGTCGATGAGCATCACACCGTCGAGGACACGGCCCTCGTACTCGGCACGGCAATCGCCGAGGCGCTCGGCGACCGCTCCGGCATCCAGCGGTTCGGCAACGCGGCCATTCCGATGGACGAAGCACTGGCCCAGGCTGCGGTCGATGCGGGCGGCCGACCGTACGCGGTCATCGACCTGGCATTCGCCACTGATCGGATCGGGCAGCTCGGCACCCAGATGATCGCCCACGCCATCGAGTCTCTAGCGCGCGGCGCCGGGATGACAATCCATGTGACTGCAAGTGGCCGTAACGATCACCATATCGCCGAGGCTGCCTTCAAGGCGCTCGCCCGAGCCATCCGGGCGGCCGTCGCTCTCGATGGGAACCGCCATGGAGTGCCCTCCACCAAGGGATCCACATGACGCGACTCGCCGTGATCGATCATGGCGCCGGCAACCTGGTGTCGGTGGCCCGGGGGGTCGAGCAGAACGGCGCTCAGGTCGAACTCGTCACTACGCCTGGCGGGCTGACCGGTTGTGACGGGGTCGTGCTCCCCGGCGTCGGCACCACTAGAGCCGCCATGGAGCGGCTGGCGAGCCAGGGGCTGCTAGCGCCCCTCCGTGACTGGCAAGGCCCCCTCCTCGGCATCTGCGTCGGGCTTCAGCTGTTCTTCGACACGTCCGAAGAGGACGACACGGCATGCCTGGGGCT
>CAMYJM010000115.1 GCA_947258635.1 uncultured Acidimicrobiaceae bacterium | reverse complement strand
AAGTCGCTGATCGTGTTCATTCCCTTCCCGTTCACCGGGATCTGTGAGGGGGAGCTGTGCATGATTCGCGACAACATGGCCCGCCTCGGCGACTTCGATGCCAACGTCGTCGCCATCACCGTGCACGCCATCCCGACGAACAAGAAGTGGGCCGAAGACAACCACTTCGGTTTCAGCGTGCTCAGTGACTACTGGCCCCACGGCGACGTCGCCAAGGCATACGGCGCCTTCAACGACACCGTGGGCGCTGCCAACCGCTACACCTATGTGCTCGACGAAGAGGCGATCGTTCGCGAGATCATCCACACAGAGTCGCTTGGAAATGCTCGCGAGTTCGACTCTTACAAGGAGGCGTTGGCACCGATCTAGTCAACCCACCAAATTGCGTCCACCATGTAGGTCAGGAGGCCATCATCGACTTTTCGTACTCAGACCGTTGCGAGGAAATGCGCGAATCGCTCACGGCGTTCATGGACGAACATGTCTACCGAGCCGAGACCCGCCACTTCTCCGAACTCGAGCAGATGGGCGATCCGACCGCATTGAGCCCTGTGCTGGCTGAGCTGAAGGTAAAGGCCCGCGAAGCCGGGCTGTGGAACCTGTTCCTCCCCGACGATCGGTGGGGTCCCGGCTATTCGAACGCCGACTATGCCCCGCTGGCCGAGATCATGGGCCGCTCGGTGTGGCTCGCCCCCGAGGCCACCAACTGCGCCGCGCCCGACAGCGGTAACATGGAAGTGCTCACTCATTTCGGCACGCCGGAACAGCAGCAGGAGTGGCTGGTCCCGCTCCTCGAGGGTGAGATCCGCTCGTGCTTCGGAATGACCGAGCCGGCCGTCGCCAGCTCCGACCCGCGCAACCTCGAAACGGAGATCCGGCGCGAGGGCGACGAATACGTGATCAACGGCATCAAATGGTGGTCGACAGGCGCTTCGGCCGCCTCGATATGCATTCTCATGGGGATCACCAATCCGGACGCCGACCCCAAGGGCCGCTACAGCATGATCCTGGTGCCGATGGACGCTCCCGGCGTCACGATCCTGCGTGATCTGCCCGTGTTCGGATACCTCGAGCGGGGGGGCCACGGCGAGGTTCGATTCGAGAACGTCCGAGTGCCCGCGACCAACATCCTCGCCTCAGAAGGCGACGGCTACATGATCGCCCAGGCCCGGCTCGGTCCGGGCCGGATCCACCATTGCATGCGGGCCATCGGCATGGCTGAACGAGCATTCGATCTCATGGTGAGGCGCGCCAAGACCCGCACCGCTTTTGGCGGCCCGGTGTCCGATCAGGGCGTCGTCCGCGACTGGATTGCCGAAGCCCGCTGGCGGATCGAACAGGCCCGCCTGCTCGTGCTCAAAACCGCCTGGCTCATCGACACCGTCGGCAACCGGGCGGCCCGCACTGAGATCTCCGCGATCAAAGTCGTGGTGCCCAACATGGCATTGTGGGTGCTCGACAAGGCGATCCAGGTCCACGGTGGCATGGGCGTCTGCGATGACGTCCCGCTGGCCCGGATGTGGGCCGGAGCTCGCACCCTGCGCATCGCCGACGGCCCCGACGAAGTGCACAACATGGTTGTGGCCAGACGAGAGATCGGGCGGTACTAGTCCGAGAACTTAGTACTTAGTACTTAGTATTCAGTACGTGGTATTCAGTATCTGGAACTTGGTACTGAGTCTTGACCGTCGCTGAACGAGCGTTTAGTATATTGAACATGCGTTCAATAGAGCCCTCTGATGACCGCACAACCTCAGCCCGGATCCGCGATGCTGCGATCCGGTGCTTCGCGACCGATGGGGTCGCAGCCACCAGCGTCCGCGCAATTGCAGCCGAGGCCGACGTTTCCGCCGGCTTGGTGATTCACCACTTTGGCTCCAAGGACCAGCTCCGGGTCGCTTGCGATGAGCACGTTGCGGCGCTCATCAGGGAAGTGAAGGGGTCCGCCATGGCAGCCGGTGCGGGCCTCGACCCGCTGGCATCAATGCGCTCGTTCAGCGGTGGGCCTCCCCTCGCTCGCTACCTCGCCAAGACCCTCGTCGACGGATCGCCCCACGTGGCGGAGCTCGTAGACGAAATGGTGAACGACGCCGTCGGCTACATCGCCACCGGCGTCGAGGCGGGCCTGCTCACACCAAGCGACCATCCGAGAGAGCGAGCCGCCATCCTCACCCTATGGATGCTTGGGCCCCTGGTACTCCACGAGCACCTGGAACGCCTGATCGGGTTCGACATCACCGGTGATCTCGCCGGGGACCCCGAAGGAGCGGGTAGCGCATACTTCGGGCCGGTCACGGAGATACTCGGTGGATTCTTCACAGACACGACCAAAGAACTCATACACGAGGCTTTCCCCGACGCCCCGAAACAGACAACGGCAGATAAAGAGGAACTGGCATGACCGACAAGATCACCATTCGCACCGAAGGATTGACCAAGCATTACGGCGATGTCGAGGCGCTGGTCGACCTCGATCTCGACGTACTCTCGGGAGAGATCTTCGGATTCCTCGGCCCCAACGGCGCCGGGAAGACGACGACCATCAGAACGATTCTCGATGAGATCCGACCGACATCGGGAAGCGCCTCGATTCTGGGCATGGACTCGCATCGCGATGCCGTTGAGATCCGCCGCCACATCGGATACGTCCCCGGCGATCTGGCCATGTACCCCAACCTCACCGGACGGGACACCCTGACGTATTTCGCCAACCTACGCGGCGGCGTCGATTGGAGCCATGTCGACCAGTTGGCAGAGCGACTCGGTGCCGACCTCACCAAGAAAGTCGGCGACCTGTCGTCGGGGAACCGGCAGAAGGTCGGGCTGATCCAGGCCTTCATGAATCGGCCCGAAGTGCTGATAATGGATGAGCCGAGCTCCGGGCTCGACCCGCTGGTCCAGCGCGAGTTCCAGACCATGATGCGCGAGACTGCCGCCGCCGGGAGCACCGTCTTCCTCTCCAGTCACACCCTCTCCGAAGTGCAGCGTGTCGCCAACCGTGTCGGCATCATCCGTCACGGCAAACTGATTGCCGTTGAGGCGGTCTCCAGCCTGCGCTCGAAGGCGATCCGGAAGGTGGACCTCTACTTCGACGTGCCCGCCGAGCAAGGCGTCTTCGAGTCGCTCAACGGCGTCCGTGATGTCGTAGTAGAGAATCATCACGTTTCGATGTCGTTCGACGGCCACATGGAAACGCTGCTCAATGCTGTGAGCGGTCGCTATACGTTGGTCGACATCACGACCCAGGAAGCCGACCTCGAAGAGATCTTCCTCGCCTACTACCGCGACGAGGGGGTAACCGCCTGATGCTTGCCACCGTAGTCACCAAGACGGTTCGTGATCGCTGGAAGGGCATAGCGATCGCGGGGTTCAGCCTGGCCATCATGCTGCTGTTCGGCATGGCCGTCTACCGCGACATCGACATTTCCGTGTACACCGATCTGCCTGAGGCGTTTCGCTCCCTGATCAACATCCCGAAGAATGCCGACGTGGGCAGCCTCGCCTATGGCGCCATCTACAGCACCTACGGAGCGCTGACGTTGGCCTCGCTGGCGCTATCGATGGGTTCCGCTTCGATCGCCGGCGAGGAGCGCAATGGAACGCTCGGCCTCTTGCTGGGCAATCCGAAGAGTCGGACGCACATCCTCGTGTCGAAAGCGTCCTCACTGGTCGCTCTGACCGCGCTGGGGGCCTTGCTCCTGTGGGGCGCCGGATACCTGGCGCCGGCCGTACTCAACGTTGAGGTTGGCGGGATGCACATCGGTGCGCTGGTCTTCCACATGTTCGCCATTGCGGTCTTTCACGGTTTCCTGGCAATGGCAATCGGTGCCTGGACCGGAAAGGCCGGACTGGCGTCGGGGATCACCGCCGGCGTGATGATCATCTCCCTGTTTGCGGCCGGCCTCCTCCCCCTCGTCGAGGGGTGGGAAAGCGGCGCCAAGGCCTTCCCCTGGTACTACTACGAGGGCAGCTCGCCGGTTCTCAACGGTATGAACTGGGGCCACCTGGCCGTGCTCTTCGTCGCGATCGCCGTGCTCGGCGCACTCGCCGTAGTCGGGGTGAATCGCCGAGATCTGCGGGATAAGGCCACAGGGGTCAATCTGATCGACCGGCTCCGCACTAACCCGATGACCAAGAAGATTGTCGACCGGTTGGCCGGCTCGATGCGGGTTTCGCGCATCTGGATCAAGACCGCATCCGAACATCAAGGTTTGCTGATCGGAACTGCCTACGTCATGTTCCTCGTGATGGGGGTGATGTTGGGACCGTTCTTCAACCTGATCGAAGACACGCTCGCGACGTTCACCGACGCCCTACCCGAGGCGGTCATGGCACTGGTCGGCAACGGAGACATGGGCACGCCCGAAGGCTGGTACCAGGTGGAGACATTCGGCATGATGGTGCCGATCGCGTTCATGCTGGTGACCGTGGCCATCGGGGCTCGCGCCCTGGCCGGAGAGGAAGAGCGCCGCACAATGGGCCTCTTGCTCGCCAATCCGATCAAGCGATCGCGGGTCGTGCTCGAGAAGACATTCGCCATGACGGTCTACGCCGTGGCCGTAGCCGTAGCGACCTTCTCGGGAGTCGCCCTCGGATCGGTGATTGGAAGGCTCGGGATGAGTATGGGCAACATCGCCGCGGCAACCCTGCTCGGAATGCTGGTCGGGCTCGTATTCGGCGCGTTGTCACTCGCGCTGAGCGCCGGAACCGGCCGCTCCCGGGTCGCCATCTACGGCACCATCGGAGCCGCCTTGACCTTCTACATCCTGAACGCTTTCCTGCCGTTGAGCGACAGCGTGGCGGGGCTGGCCAGGTGGTCGCCTTTCTACTACTACCTCAGCAGCGATCCACTCAACACCGGGATGCACTGGGGCCACGCGGCCGTTCTGCTGGCGCTGGCCGGCGGCCTGGTGGCGCTGTCGGTCGTGCTGTTCCAGCGACGCGACCTCAGGCAGACGGGATAGGCGAGGGCGAGGGGTGCCATTGGGAGGGAGAACGTATTACGTTCCAAGCAGAACGTACTACGTACTACGTACTACGTATTCTGGGAGTCGGCGCATCACTGATCGCCAACCTCGAGCAACGTTTAGGCGCACTGACAAGTTGTAACGCCGGTCCGGCCGATTCGCAGAATACGTAATACAGAATACGTAATACGCAATACGTAATACGTAATACGCAATACGGACCCTACGATCGCCAATCGACCAGTCGAATGCACTGGCCGCGCGCCTTCTTTCTAGCCGAACAGGCCACTCCACAGGCGGCTGAACAGGTTGCGGCGGCCCGGCTTGGGCAGTTCGTCGAGAACGGCATCGAGGTGGTCCGGAGGCAGGTCGCCGACCAGCACGTATGTGGTGCCGGCGGACTCCCAGGTGACCCAGATCTCACCGGGGCTCACCAGCCGGCGGTACTTCAGTCCCTGCACCTCGACGACGGTGGCATCGACGAATCGATCGAACTCGGCCGTCCCGTCCACCGCGAACAACGAGAAAGAGAACAGGCCATCCGAGAAGAACCCCTGCATGCCGTCATCGGGACCGTCGTATACGTCGGCAAGTCGGTAGCCGGCGGCACCGGCCGGCATCGAATGCCTCGCCGTGGGCACGAGCACCTCGAACTCCTGGGAGTAGTGGCGCGGCGACGAGTAGATCCGATGTGGGATCTCGTCGACCTCGAGCATCGCGCTCAGACGAAACAGCTTGCCGTTTCCGTCGTAGGCCTCGGTGACGAGAGGGGCCCCCGTGGTGTCGTCGAAGACGAGCCGCATCCGCCGCCGGCCGTCCTCGAGAATCTCGATCGAGCTCGCCTCCCGACCCAAGCGCCTCGATGCGGTCCGCGTCCCGACCTCGTAACGATCCGCCATCTGCATCGAGGTCCACGAGGAAACCGTGAGCCCGTCTCCATCTCCCGCCGACAACCTGCCGGCACCAATCATCGACTCGACGCCGTCGATACTGACCATCATCATGCTGCCGGCGTGCTCGATCTCGACAATCTCGAGAGCGGTCTGGCTATCGAGGAACGTCACGACGATCTGGCGGCCGGCGTAGTCGGCCTCGCCGGCGCTATCCATCAAGTCATCGAAGTCATCGGCGAGCGCCGGCGCCATGGACCCGAGGGTGGCGCATGCTGCCACTACCGGAACCAGCCACCGTCTCATGGCGCGCCCGGGTTAGCGAGCGCCGGCACGACGCCCACCCCGTCGTCCACGGACAGGCGCACATTGTGACGGTCGGCGAACTGGTCGAGGTCGACGGGGGTCGGCTCAGGGCCGGACGACCCCATATTGAACGCGATGAAGGCGGCCGCCGCGAACCCGGCGGCGGCGATGGCGAGGCGCCGCAGCGAGGTGCGCTGGGAACGCGCCGGGAGCCGCGGCAGCAACGGGAGTGGGGGCTCGACGCCGGGTAGCGCCCGAACGGCGGTGCGAGCCGCGTCGAGATCCTGCAGTTCGAGGAGGCAGTCGGTGCAGCTCCGGAGATGGGCGACGATCATTTCCTGCTCGTCGACGGTGAGCTCGCCGTCGAGAAATGCCGAGAGCTCGGGCCCGTAATGGGCGGCCGGCATGACCCGATCGGGCACCTGGAGGATCGGCAGCATACGGACCGCGGTCCGGGCTTCCTTGAGGTCATGGAACTCGGCGATGCAAGCCAGGCAATCAGTCAGGTGAGCGACGACCCGCGCGAGCTCGCCGTCCCGCAGCTCACCATCGAGATAGGCGGACATCAGCTCTCCGATGTCGCACACGTTCTCGTCATCGACCGGATCGAGCTGATCCGGCCGGACTGGCCGAGTCACATCGGCCATGTCAGCAGCCCTCGTAATTGCTTGCGGCCGCGATGGATGCGGCTGCGGACGGTGCCCACCGGGGCATCGATGGCGCCGGAGATCTCTTCATAGCTGAGTCCAACAACATCGCATAAGACGACGCACTCGCGGAACTCCATGGGAACCTTGAGGAGAGCGGCCTGGACATCATCCGAGAGCCGCACGGAAGCGAGAACCTCGTCGGGAGACGGAGTGGCCCCAACCAGTGCGCGGTCGTCGTCCGGTAGCTGGGTGGTCGGGCGGCGCTTCTTCTTGCGGACGTCGTCGAGAAACGCATTCCTGGTGATTCGCCACAACCAGCCTTCGAAGGAGCCGGGCGTGTAGTTGTCGAGTCCCTTGCGGACACGCAACAGCACCTCTTGAACCAGGTCGGCCGCGTCGTCCGGATTCCCCGTGAGGCGATAGGCGAACGAGTAGATCTTCCGTCCATACCGTCGTGCAACGTCTTCCCATGTTGGGACGCGGTCTTCAGCCATTGCTCCCCAGCTCCTA